>DASQJO010000053.1:0-3949 GCA_035630955.1 Kineosporiaceae bacterium | reverse complement strand
CCTGTTGCGGTGCGGGGTTGACTGCGCAAGAACGGTGGCAGGCTAACCCAGCGCTTCGCGGCCGTTACGGCTGACCCGCCTTGCCCTCGGCTTTCGGGAAGCCCCCGATTCCTCGCCACGACAGGTGCGCGACGAGCGCCGCCGCGGCCTCGCGGGGAACGGGCCGCCCGGCCTGGATCCACCACCGCGCCGTCACGTGCGAGATGCCGGTGAGGCCGACGGCGAGCAGCTGCGCCTCCGTCGCCGGCAGGCCGGTGTCCTCCTCGATGACCTCGGCGATCGCCTCCGCGCACCCGCGCTGCATCCGCTCGAGCAGGTCCCGGACCTCGGGGTCGTTCGTGAAGTCGGACTCGAAGACCAGCCGGAACGACTCGCTCTCGGAGTCGATGAACGCGTAGAACGCCTCCATCGTCGCGGCGACCCGCTGCTTGTTGTCCGTCGTCGACGCGAGCGCCCCTCGGGTGGCATCGACGAGCTCGTCGGTGTGCTGCTCGAGCAGCGCGAGGTAGAGGTCCCGCTTGCTCGGGAAGTGCTGGTAGAGCACCGGCTTGCTGACGCCGGCGCGCTCGGCGATCTCGTCCATCGCGGCCGCGTGGTAGCCCTGCGCGACGAAGACCTCGCGGGCGGCGCCCAGCAGCTGCGTCCGACGGGCGCTGCGCGGCAGCCGTGCCCCGCGAGGTCGGACCTCCGGTGCAGCCATGCCGCACCTCCCGTCTGCGCGATGAGCGGACGACCGCTCGCTCGGGATCCTACCCGCCGGTAACCGTCCGGGGACCTGACGGGACGCATCCGGCGTCCGGGGGGGTGAGCCCGCGTGACATGCTTTCAGGCGTGTCCCTGCCGCCGCTCGTCGAGCCGGGGCCGCCGCTGCGACCCGTCGAGGTCGAGCGCTACGCCCGCCACCTGATCCTGCCCGACGTCGGCCCCCTCGGGCAGCGGCGGCTGGCGGCGGCCAGGGTCCTCGTCGTCGGGGCCGGCGGACTCGGCAGCCCCGCGCTGCTGTACCTCGCGGCGGCCGGGGTGGGCACGATCGGGATCGCCGACGCCGACGTCGTCGACGTCAGCAACCTGCAGCGGCAGGTCGTGCACACCGAGGCGGACGTCGGGCGGCCGAAGGTGGCCAGCGCACGCGACCGCGTCCTCGCCACGAACCCGCACGTGCGGGTCCGCACCCACCGCGAGCGGCTCACGGCGGACAACGCGGTGCAGGTCATCCGCGACTACGACCTGGTGCTCGACGGCGCCGACAACTTCCCGACCCGCTATCTCGTCGACGACGCCTGCGCGCTGCTCGGCAAGCCCGACGTCTGGGGGTCGATCCTCGCGTTCGACGGGCAGGTCGGCGTCTTCTGGGCCCCGCACGGCCCCACCTACCGGGAGTTGTTCCCCGCGCCGCCCCCACCCGGCACCGTCGCCGACTGCGCCACGGGCGGCGTCCTCGGCGCCCTCTGCGCCACCGTCGGGTCGGTGATGGCCACCGAGGCCGTGAAGCTGATCTGCGGGATCGGGGAGCCCCTCGTCGGCCGGCTGCTCGTCGTCGACGCCCTCGGGGCAGCCTGGCGGACCGTCGCCGTCCGGCCACCCGCCGACCGCGTGCCCGTCACCGAGCTCATCGACTACGAGGCGTTCTGCGGGGTCGCCCCGGCATCCGCCGTCGCCGCCGAGCACGAGATCGACGTCCACGCCCTCGCGGGCCTGCTCGGCGCGCGCGAGCGGGGCGAGGCCGACTTCGTGCTCGTCGACGTCCGCGAGCCGTACGAGCGCGAGATCGTCGCCGTCCCCGGCGCGGTCGGCGTCCCCCTCGCCCGGATCGAGGCCGAGCCGGAGGCCGCCCTCGCCGAGCAGGGCGCGGACGGGCGCCGCGTCGTCCTGATGTGCAAGAGCGGCGCGCGGTCGGCCAGGGCTCTCGCGACCCTGCGGGCGGCCGGGCGCCAGGACGCCGTCCACGTCGCGGGCGGCGTCCTCGCCTGGGTCCGGGAGATCGAGCCGGACAAGCCCCTCTACTGACGAGAAGACCGACTGGAAGAGTGACTAGAAGCGCAGCGACGTCTGAAGGCTGAGGTCGCCGACGTCGTGCACCGCGAGCAGCGCCCCGCCGGCGGCCGGCGCGACCGTCCACAGCCGGTCGGCGTCCGCGAAGACGCGCATCCGGCCCGCGTCCACGCCGCCGTCGGCCGCCGAGCCGCTCGTCAGCCGCAGGACCGACGGGGTGCCCAGCGCGCGGTCGCGCACCGGGACGGCGAGCACGCCGCTCTCCACCGGCACCAGGGCGAGCCCGTCGGCGTAGGTGAAGGCGTGGGCGTCCGACTCCACGCCCGCCCAGGTCCCGGGCAGCGGGACGCGGTCGAGCAGGCGCGGGTGCGCGGGGTCGGCGACGTCGAACAGGGACACGAGCACGCCGCTGGTGATCCCGTCGGTGCTCGCGTCCCGGCCGATGCCCAGCAGCAGGTTCCCGCCGAGCGGGTGCAGGTACGCCGAGTAGCCCGGCATCGTCAGCTCACCGGTGACCCTGGGGTGCGCCGGATCGGCGAGGTCAAGGGCGAACAGCGGGTCGGTCTGCCGGAACGTCACCACGTACCCGACCGGCCCGGCGAAGCGCACGGCCTTGATGGTCTCGCCGCGGCCGAGGCCGTCGACCCGGCCGACCTGGCGCAGCGTCCCGTCGTGCACCTCGAGCACCGTCACCGCGCTCGACGACGCCGTCACCCGCGGCACGACGGGGACCGGCGGCGGCCCCGGACGGACGGTCTCGACCGGTCCGGACGACGAGGGAGCGGCACCGGGCGCGCCGACGGAACCGGAGCCGGAGCCGGAGCCCGTCGAGCCGTCGACCGTGGCGGTGGCGGCGGGGGCGGGCGCGGGAACGGACATCGGATACACGATGTCGCCGCGAGGGCCCTGCGTGGTGGCCACCCGGAGCCGGCCCTGGTACTCGTCGAGCGAGTACTGGTCGAGGAGCGTGCCCGCGACCTCACCGGAGCCGAGGTAGCGGACCCGGCCGGCGTCGGTCGCGAACTCGTGGATCTCGGTGTGCGTCCGGCCGGGCACGATCGCGGAGCCCGTCGTCTCGTCGGCGCGGACCGGGCCCACCCGCTGCTGCCACGCGGTCGTCGCGACGTAGGCGTGGTCGCCGGTGGCGTACAGCGTCGTGCCGCTCGCCACGACGCCCGCGGCGTCCCACCGCGCCAGACCCTGGGTGCGCAGGTCGAACGTGAGGAGCGTGAGCGTGCCGAGGCCGGAGAAGCGGTCCGGGACGCCGACCCGCGAGCAGTCGACGACGCTGCCCGAGCTGGACCGGCCGTTCGCCGGCGTGAGGGTGTAGCCGGGCAGCCACTGGTCGACGGTGCTGCCGTCGACGACGGCGCGGTTGCGGGTCTGCGCCCGCTGCGTCGCCGTCGGGTCGGAGGGGTCGGTCGCGCTCGGCTGCGGCTGCACCAGCGGCAGCCGGGTCGGCGGCGCGGAGAGGGCCAGCTGCATCAGGCCCCCGCTCAGCCGGGCGCCGGCGGAGGTGCCGTCGAGCTCGAGGGTCCGCACGAGCCGGGGATGGGCGGGGTCGGCGACGTCGACCTCCGCGACGCGGGTGCGGGGGGTGCCGATCGGGATCGGCAGGACGTCGGGCGCCCCGCGGCCCGGCGACGCCGTCTCCGGCTGCGCGATCGGTCCGCTCGGTGACGTCCCGAGGAGCAGCACGGTGCTGCCGGAGACGAGGAGTTGGTCGGGGTGGAACGTCGTCGCGAGCCGTCCGGCGACCTGCGCCGACCCGCCCGACGTCCGGAGCACCGTGAGGCCGTCGCCCTTGCCGGCGACGGTGAGCAGGAGGTCCCCGGAGCGCTTGCTGACGTCGGCCTCGTCGACGCCCGCGACCTGGACGTTCGTGCCCGTGTCGGAGGTGGTCCCGGCGTTCGAGGGGGCGGCCGCGGGCGCGTCCGCGCCGGCGGCCGCGCGGGCC
>DASQJO010000052.1:0-1721 GCA_035630955.1 Kineosporiaceae bacterium | reverse complement strand
GTCACCCACCTCGACCAGCAGCGCGCTGACTTCGACGAGGCGCTCGTGGTCTGCCAGCGGGTCTTCGGCGACGGCGTGCAGCCGCTGTACCTGCCGCTGCTCGGCGACGACGAGGCCCCCGCCGGGCTCATCGGACTGCTCTCCCAGCGGGTCTTCGACCTCTCCTCCGGCACACGCGTCGAGCGGGATCCCGACCCGCAGCACCTCGAGCTCATCGAGGGCCCGCGGACGTCGCTGATCGAGGGGATCATCCAGGAGTCCGAGGACGACGGGCTGCTCGACCGGTGGCTCGCCGGCGAGGAGGTCACGTTCGACACCCTCGTCGAGGACCTGGAGAAGGCCGTCGCGCGCGGCGCCTTCCACCCCGTGGTCCCGGCGAACCCGCTCACCGGGCTCGGCGCCCCGGAGATCCTCGAGGTCGTCGTCCGCGGCTTCCCGTCCCCGCTGGAGCACCCCGCGCCGATCGTCACGACCCCGGACGGCGAGCCGCGCGAGCCGATCACGACGGACGCCGCGGCGCCGCTGGTCGCGGAGGTCGTCAAGACCACGACCGACCCCTACGTCGGCCGGGTCAGCCTGGTCAGGATCTTCTCGGGCACCCTCGTCCAGGACGCGACGGTGCACGTCTCCGGCCACTTCGCGCAGTTCGCCGGCGACGAGCGGGGGCATGAGGACCACGACGTCGACGAGCGCGTGGGCGCCGTCTCGGCGATCTTCGGATCGACGCTGACGCCGGTCGAGAAGGGCTCGGCCGGCGACATCGTCGCCGTCGCCCGGCTGACCCGGGCCGAGACCGGCGACACCCTGTCCGACCCCGCCGCCCCGGCGCTCATGGAGCCGTGGGCGATGCCCGAGCCGCTGCTGCCCACGGCGCTGACGGCGAAGACCAGCGCGGACGAGGACAAGCTCTCGCAGGCCCTCGGCCGCCTCGCCGCCGAGGACCCGACCCTGCGGATCGAGGTCAACCGCGACACGCACCAGATCGTGGTCTGGTCGATGGGCGAGGCCCACCTCGAGGTGCTGCTCGACCGGCTCAAGGGCCGGCACGGCGTCGAGGTGACGACCGGGCCCGTGCGGGTCGCGCTGCGGGAGACGCTGCAGAAGTCCGGCACCGGCCACGGCCGGCACGTCAAGCAGTCCGGTGGGCACGGGCAGTACGCCGTCGCCGACATCGAGGTCGAGCCGCTGCCCGAGGGCGGTGGCTTCGAGTTCGTCGACAAGGTCGTCGGCGGCGCCGTTCCGCGGCAGTTCATCCCCAGCGTCGAGAAGGGCGTCCGGGCGCAGATGGCCAAGGGCGTGGCCGCCGGCTACCCCATGGTGGACGTCCGGGTCACGCTCGTCGGAGGCAAGGCACACAGCGTCGACTCCTCCGACGCCGCGTTCCAGATGGCGGGTTCGCTCGCCCTCAAGGAGGCCGCGGCCGCCGCCGGCATCGCCATGCTCGAGCCCATCGACGAGGTCCAGGTCGTCGTCGACGACGAGTATGTCGGCGCCGTCATGGGCGACCTCTCGGGGCGCCGGGGGCGGGTGACGGGGACGACGTCCGTCGGCAACGGCCGGACGGAGGTCTCCGCCGAGGTGCCCGCCGTCGAGCTCACCCGCTACGCGGTCGACCTACGCAGCCTCGCCCACGGCACCGGCACGTTCGCCCGCAAGTACGTCCGGCACGCCCCGATGCCCCAGCACCACGTGGAGAAGATGCTGGCCGAGAGCTCGTCCTG
>DASQJO010000051.1:0-3202 GCA_035630955.1 Kineosporiaceae bacterium | reverse complement strand
GTACCGGCCCCCGACTCCCGTCGCGTTGCCCACGACCACGACCTGCGCCTGGTCGAGCTCGACGCCGGACGAGCACGACGCGACCGAGCTGAAGAGCGACCGGTCGTGCATGACCTGCTCGTCCGTCACGTCCGGGACCTCGCCGAGCGCGACCGCGATCCCGAGGGCCGTCGTGCCGTTGGAGAGGTCCATCGACTCGTGCGTGTTCTCGGTCCACACGGTCTTGCCGCGGCTCTTGGCGTCGCGGATGGTGTGGATCGTCAACAGCGGGGTCTTGGTCTGCACGTAGTGCACGTCGCGCGGGTCGGTGATGCCGGCGCGGTCCATCGCGACCTTCACGGCTGCGGCCACCTTCTCGACCATCGGCCGTCGCCCGATGTCCTCCGGGAGCAGCTGCTCGCTCATCGCGAAGCCCACGGTCAGCCGTGGCCCGTCCTTCCCGGACTGCGCGTCGGGGTGGTCGGGCGGCAGCGTCGCGAAGATCGTGGCGTGCGGCGACAGGACGCCGTCCGTGCCGCCGGACCAGACGATCGGCACCTGCATGACGGCGTCCCGGTCGCGGGTGCCCTTGGCCGTGAGCACCTCGCGGAACGCGCGGTCGGCGATGATCCGGGTGTAGTCGTTGACGCCGCCGTTGCCCTCGGTCTTGCCGATGACGGCGATCACGCGGTCGGCCTCCAGCACGCCGGCGTCGATGAGCTCGGCCAGCCCGGAGGCGTCGCTGACGTTCTTGAGCGGGATCTTGCGGACCTCGATGGCGTCGGGCATGCGCCGCACTGTAGAGGAGGGTCAGTCCTCGAGCAGGCCGGCGTCGCGGAGTCGGGGAGGCGAGGATCCGAGCCGGGTTCAGTCCTCGAGCAGGCCGGCGTCGTGGGCGAGGATCGCGACCTGGACGCGGTTGGCGCAGTCCAGCTTGAGCAGCAGCCGGGAGACGTGCGTCTTGACCGTCGCCTCGCTGAGGTACAGCTCGCGCCCGATCTCGGCGTTCGAGAGCCCGCGCCCCACCGCGACGAGTACCTCGCGCTCCCGATCGGTCAGTGGCGCGAGCCGAGCCTGGGCCGCCGCGCGGCGCCCGCTCTCACCGGCGCCGGCGACGCGGCCGATGAGCGTCCTGGTGACGGACGGCGACAGCATGGCGTCCCCGCCGGCGACGATCCGGACGGCGGCGATGAGGTCGCGCGGCGGCGTGTCCTTGAGCAGGAAGCCGGCGGCGCCGGCCTCGAGCGCGCGGAACACGTACTCGTCGAGGCCGAAGGTGGTGAGGACGACGACCCGCGGCGGGTCCGGCAGCGCCGTGACCGACGCCGTCGCGGCGAGGCCGTCGACGTCCGGCATCCGGATGTCCATGAGCACGACGTCCGGCCGGTGCGTGCGCACCGCGTCGACCGCCTCGGAGCCGTCGCCGGCCTCGCCGACGACCTCGACGTCGTCCGCGCTGGAGAGGATCATCCGCAGCCCGGCGCGGACGAGCGGATCGTCGTCCACCAGGAGCACGCGGATGGCGCTCAGAGGATCGGCCACGGGAACCAGGCTCGCAGCCGCCAGCCGCCGGCGTCGGTAGGCCCGGCGTCGAGCGTGCCGCCGGCGAGCTCGACGCGTTCGCGCAGGCCGACGAGCCCGACGCCGGCGCCGGGCAGCAGGCTGTCGGCGGACACCGGGCGGACGTTGACGACCTCGACGACGAGCCCGTCGTCCGGCTTGCCGGCCAGGCGCACCGTCGTCGCGGCGTCCCGCGCGTGCTTGTGGACGTTGGTCAGCGCCTCCTGCACGACCCGGTAGACGGTGCGCCCGGTGACCTCCGGGACCGGGTCCTCGGGCAGCTCGTCGACGAGCGTGACGGCGATCCCGGCAGCGCTGGACGCCGCGACGAGCCGGGGGACGTCGCGCAGCTGCGGCTGCGGCGCGAGGTCGGCGCCGGTCTCGCTGGTGTCGGTGCGCAGGACGCCGAGCACGCCGCGCAGGTCCTCGAGCGCGGCGCGCGCGGTCTCGCGGATGAGCGTGGCGGAGCGCTCCACGACCTCGGGGCCGGCGTCCGGGCGCACCTCGAGCCCGCCGGCGTGCAGCCCGATCAGCGAGATGCGGTGCGCGAGCACGTCGTGCATCTCCTGGGCGATCCGGGTGCGCTCGGCGAGCCGGGCCTGGTCCGAGCGCAGCGCCAGCTCGGCCTCGGCCTGCTGGGCCCGAGATCGCAGGGAGGCGAGGAGGTCGCGCCGGGCTCCGACGAAGGCCCCGAGGGCCATCACGAGACCGAGGATCAGCAGGTTGGACAGCGCGTCGCCCGCCCACGAGGCCGTGGACCGGACGCCGACCAGCGACACGGCCCACCCGGCGGCGGCGACCAGCCACAGCGTCCGGTCGCGGCGGCGGATCGCCAGCGCCAGCACGGAGAGCGGGAAGATCCCGAACTGCCCGACGAGGGCGCTCGGCAGGCCGGCGAGCGCGACGAGCACCGGCGCGCGGCGACGCCAGATCAGGGCGACGACGCCCGCGGCGCAGACCAGCCCCGCCACGAGCCCCCAGCTCTGCGCGCTGAGCGCCTGCGTGACCGAGACGAGGCCGCCGACGACCAGGTAGAGCGCGTCGGCGAGGCGGGCGCGCAGGGTCGGGGAGCGCCACCACCCCGGCGGCTGCTCCTCCTCCACCTCCCGCACACGCACGGACCGAGCCTAGGTCGCCGTCCGTCCGGGCCTCGTCGCCCGATCGTCGCTCCGCGGCCCGCGAGCGTCCAACTTTCGTCGCACCCGGGTCGCGGCTTCGGGCCGACGCGGTGATCCCCTCCTGACCAGCAGTGTTGTCCCCATGATTTCCGTCGAGAACCTCACGAAGAGCTACGGCTCCGGCCCGCCGAGCGTGGACGACGTCTCGTTCACCTGCGCCCCCGGGACCGTCACCGGCTTCCTCGGCCCCAACGGCGCCGGGAAGTCCACCACCCTGCGGGCGCTCGTCGGCCTGACGCCGCCGACGTCCGGGCGGGCCACGATCAACGGCGTCCGGTACGCGGACCTGCCGAACCCAGGCCGCGTCGTCGGCGTCATGCTGGACGCCGCCGCGCAACACCCCGGTCGCTCCGGGCGCGAGACGCTGCGTCTGGCGGCGACGATCCTCGGCGTACGGCGGGATCGCGCTGACGCGATGCTCGAGATGGTCGGACTGCAGGGCGCGGAGAAGCGCCGGGTGCGCGACTACTCCCTCGGCATGCGGC
>DASQJO010000050.1:0-4832 GCA_035630955.1 Kineosporiaceae bacterium | reverse complement strand
CTCTGGTGGAGAAGGCGCAGAGCCTGCAGGAGAAGGCCGAGGCCAAGGTCGACCCCGTCGCGCCGCAGCGGCTCGCCGACCTGCTGCGCGTGGAGCCGGACTTCCGACTCGCGGACGTCGACCCGCATTCGACGCCCGGCTTCGACGGCGGCAAGACCGCGGGGACGGCGGCCCTCGCGGCCGGCACCGATCGGCTGTCGGAACTGCAGGAACGCCTGTTCGCCGGCGCGAAGGACCACGGCCGCAGCGTGCTCCTCGTGGTCCAGGGCATGGACACCGGTGGCAAGGGCGGGATCATGCGTCACGTCGTCGGGGCTGTCGACCCACAGGGTGTGCGGATCACGGCGTTCAAGGCGCCGACGCCGGAGGAGCTGCAGCACGACTTCCTCTGGCGGATCAGGAACGCGCTGCCGAACCCGGGGATGATCGGCGTGTTCGACCGGTCGCACTACGAGGACGTGCTGATCGTCCGGGTGCACGACCTCGTGCCGCGGGCGGTCTGGCAGCGGCGCTACGCGGCGATCAACCGCTTCGAGCAGGGCGTCGTGGCGAAGGGCTGCGTCCTCGTCAAGGTCATGCTGCACATCTCCCGCGACGAGCAGAAGGAGCGCCTCGCGCAACGGCTCGAGCGCCCCGACAAATACTGGAAGTACAACCCCCACGACGTCGACGAGCGCCTGAAGTGGGACGACTACGAGGAGGCCTACCAGGTCGCGCTGACGCGGTGCTCGACGGAGGCGGCGCCGTGGCACGTCGTCCCGGCCGACCGCAAGTGGTACGCGCGGTGGGCCGTGCAGCAACTGCTGCTCGACGCGCTCGAGGACATCGACCCGCAGTGGCCGGCCGCGGACTTCGACGTCGAGCACGAGAAGGCCCGGCTCGCCGCCACCTGACTGCGACGAGTCAGGCCCTGAGCAGGAAGGCGACCGGGAGGTCGGACAGGACGTCGGCGAGGCGGACGGTTCCGCCGTCGACGCCGTGGCCGGTCAGCGCGTTCCGCCACGACCCTTCCGGCAGCGCGAGCGTGTGCTCGCCCCACCCCCCGTGCCGTTCGAGCGCGACGGGCAGCCGGGTCGCGACGGCGACGGCGTGCACCTGCGTCGACGCGCCCGCGGTGCCGCGGCCGAAGGCGATGGCGTTGCCCGTGGACGTGGGCAGCGGCACGTAGGCCGAGTCGGTGCCGACGAACCAGTCCGGGTGGTCGCGGCGGGCGCGCAGCACCCGCGAGGTCACCAGGAGCTTCTCGTCGTCGAGGTCCGCCGGCTTCTCCCCGTCGTCCAGCCGCGCCAGCCGGGCACGACGGGTGTCGAAGTCGACGTCGCGGCGGTTGTCGGGGTCGACCAGGGAGAGATCGACGAGCTCGCACCCCTGGTAGACGTCCGGCACGCCGGGCATCGCGAGCTGGACGAGCTTCTGCCCGAGCACGACGACGCGGGCGGAGTGGTTCAGGCCGGTCGAGAACGCCGCGAGCGAGGCGAGGATCTCCTCGTCGTCGAGCACGGCGTCGGCGTAGGCGTGCACGGCGTTCTCGTACACCTCGTCCGGCCGCACCCACGACGTGTGCACCTTGGCCTCGCGGGTGGCCTTCGTCAGGTAGTCGTGCAGGCGCTCCGCCGTGATCGGCCCCAAGGACGACCAGGTGCCCACCAGCGTCTGCCAGATCAGGTACGCCGTCGACGGGTCCGGCCAGCCCTCCGGGGAGCCGTGCCTGCCCGCCGCCTCCATCCACTCCCGGACGGCCGCCGCCCACTCCGCCGGCACCTCCGTGAGCGCGAGCAGCCGGGCGCGGACGTCCTCGGAGCGTTTGGTGTCGTGCGTGGAGAGCGTCGTCATCGCCGCCGGCCACGTCGACTGCAGCGAGGCCGCGTAGGCGTGGAACTCCTCCGGCGGGACGCCGAGCTTGCCCGGGTCGCCGCCGACCTCGTTGAGCGCGACCAGCCGGTTCCACCGGTAGAAGGCCGTGTCCTCGACGCCCTTGGCCATGACCGGCCCGCAGGTCTGCTGGAACCGGACGACGAACTCGGCGCGTCGCGCGGCGTCGTCCCGGCCGCGCGGGCCACGGCCGGCCCGCCGCCCGAGGACGAGGTCCACGACGAGGTCGAGCGCCTCCCAGGCGTCCTCGGGCAGGTGCGGACGGGCCTTGTCGGCCGCCCGGTCGACGACCTCGACCGACTCCTCGGGCGCGGGCTCGCCCGGCACCACGTAGGCCCGGTACCGGTCGAACGCGACGAGGAGCTCCACCACGCACAGCGAGAGCTGGCGCCGCGTGTGGTCGCGCAGCGCGATGTCGTCGTGGCAGATCGCCACGAGCAGCTCGACCAGCCGGTTGACCTCGGCGTACAGGCTGTTCTGGAGAACCTCGCGCTTGGCCTGCTCGACGACGGCCGCGAACTCGTTCGACTGGCCGGTCAGCTCCGTGAGCAGCTCGCCCAGCGGGGAGGCCGCGGCCTGGTCCGCGAACAGCCCTCCCACCCGCTCGAGGGTGTCGTAGCCCGTCGTCCCGGCGCACGGCCAGTCTGCGGGCAGCGACTCGTCGTCCTCGAGGATCTTCTCGACGACCACCCACGCGCCGTCCGTCGCCTCGTGCAACCGGCGCAGGTAGCCGCGCGGATCCGCGAGCCCGTCGGGGTGGTCGATCCGCAGCCCCTGCAGGGCACCGTTCGCGACGAGGTCGAGCAGCAGCGCGTGCGTCGCGGCGAAGACCTGCGGGTCCTCCATACGGAGCGCAGCGAGGGTGTCGACGTCGAAGAAGCGCCGGTAGTTGAGCTCGTCGTCGGCGACCCGCCACCACGCGAGCCGGTACCACTGACGGTCGACGAGCTCCTCCAGCGGCAGGTCCTCCGTGCCGCGGCGGACGGGGAACTCGTGCTGGAAGTAGCGCAGCACGGGTTCGTCGCCGGACCGGTCGATCGTCAGCTGGCCGTTGCGGAGCACGGTGCCGATCCGGTCTCCGAGCACGGCCATGAGCACGGCGCGGTCCGGCACGGACCAGTCGACGTCGAACCACGACGCGTACGGGGAGTCCGGCCCGTCCCGCAGCACCGACCACAGCTGCGCGTTGAGGCGCACCGGCGTCGGCACGGCCATGTGGTTCGGGACGACGTCGGCGACGGTCAGCAGCTCGCGCCCGTGGAGGACCTCGACCATCCGATCGAAGGCCGGGCGCCCCCCGGCGTCGGCGTTGAGCCGGCTGTGGTCGACGACGTCGTAGCCGTGCTGGGAGCCGGGCGTCGCCGCGAGGACCGGCGACAGGTAGACGTGCGAGACGCCGAGCGCCGCGACGTGGTCGGAGACGGCCGCGACCTGGTCGAACCCGAAGCCCGGCCGCACCTGCAGCCGGTAGGTCGAGCTCGGGGCCGGCGGCACGTGCGCCTGCTGGTCACGCTCCTGCCGAGCCGGGGACGGCTCGCTCACGCGGTGCTCCCGTCGTCGGGGCGTCGCAGGGCCGGCCGCGGCGGTGGGACCGAGCTGCGAGAGGGCGCGGAGGCCTCGCCCGCGGGCTGGTCGGCACCCGGTCTGGAGCCCGCGCGGGCGGCGCGCGCCGCCGACGGCGTCGCGGGGTCGCCGGTCGCCGCCGCCGTGAGGGAGGAGGCGGCGTCGACCTCGAGCGGCCGGCGCAGCACGATCGTCGAGCGCGGCGAGGCGACGACGACGTCGCCGGGCGCGTAGGTGTCGCCGCTGTCGGAGGCCCACGTCCCGTCGTCCGCCGTGTCGACCAGCACCGACCAGAACTGGCCGTACTCCTTGGGCGGGAGCGTGAAGTCCAGGTCCTCGAAGTGGGCGTTGAAGATCACCAGGAACGAGTCGTCGAGGATCTGCTGCCCGCGCTTGTCGGACTCCAGGATGCGCTCGCCGTTGAGGAACACCGCGACCGCGCGGGCGTCGCCGTTCTGCCAGTCGGACTGCTGCATGAGCGTGCCGGACGGCGTGAACCACGCGATGTCGCCGAGGTCGCTCTGGCCGCCCTCGGACGCCGCGCCCTTGAAGAACCGCCGCCGCCGGAAGACCGGGTGGTCCCGGCGCAGCGTGACGAGTCGCCGCGTGAACGCGAGCAGCTGCGCGAAGCGCTCGTTCGGCGTCCAGTCGACCCAGGAGAGCTCGTTGTCCTGGCAGTAGACGTTGTTGTTGCCGCGCTGGGTGCGGCCCATCTCGTCGCCGTGCAGGATCATCGGCACGCCCTGGCTGATCAGCAGCGTGGTGAGGAAGTTGCGCTCCTGCCGGTTGCGCAGCTCGAGGACCTCCTCGTCGTCGGTCTCGCCCTCGGCGCCGCAGTTCCAGGAGCGGTTGTGGCTCTCGCCGTCGACGCCGCCCTCGCCGTTGGCCTCGTTGTGCTTCTCGTTGTACGAGACCAGGTCGCGCAGCGTGAAGCCGTCGTGGGCGGTGACGAAGTTGATGCTCGCGATGGGGTGCCGGCCGTCGCCCTGGTAGAGGTCGCTGGAGCCGGTGATCCGGGAGGCGAACTCGCCGAGCGTGCTCGGCTCGCCGCGCCAGAAGTCCCGGACGGTGTCCCGGTACTTGCCGTTCCACTCGGTCCACAGCGGCGGGAAGTTGCCGACCTGATAGCCGCCCTCGCCGACGTCCCACGGTTCCGCGATGAGCTTGACCTGGGAGATCACCGGGTCCTGCTGGACGATGTCGAAGAACGCGCTCAGCCGGTCGACCTCGTGGAACTGCCGGGCAAGCGTCGCCGCGAGGTCGAAACGGAACCCGTCGACGTGCATCTCCGTCACCCAGTACCGCAGCGAGTCCATGATCAGCTGCAGCACGTGCGGGTGCCGCATGAGCAGGCTGTTGCCGGTGCCGGTCGTGTCGTAGTAGTGCGCGGGGTCGCC
>DASQJO010000049.1:0-7071 GCA_035630955.1 Kineosporiaceae bacterium | reverse complement strand
CCGAGGCGTCGCAGCGCCTGTTCGACCGCGCCCGCGTGGCCGCCACTCCGATGACCGGGTGGGGGCCGAGCGGGGCGTACTACCTGCGACTCGTGTTCGCGAACGAGCCCGAGGAGCGGCTCGGCGACCTGCGCCTGCGCTTCGAAGCGGCCTTCGGATGAGCGCGCCGGGGATGCGCGCGTTCGTCCTCACCGGTCCCCGCCGTTACCGGGTCGAGGAGGTCCCCCGGCCGGTCGCCGCGCCCGGCGAGGCCGTCGTCGACGTTGAGCGGGCCGGGGTCTGTGGCACGGACGTCGAGTTCTTCACCGGGGAGATGGCGTACCTGGCCGAGGGCCACTCCGCGTACCCGGTGCGCCTGGGTCACGAGTGGTGCGGCGTCGTCAGCGCCGTGGGGGAGGGCGTCGACGGCGCGTGGATCGGGCGCCGGGTCATGGGCGACACCATGATCGGCGACGGCACCTGCCGCCGGTGCCTGCGCGGGCGGCACCACGTGTGCGAGCACGTCGACGAGGTCGGCATCCGGACCGGCCGCGACGGCGCCCTGGCCGAGCAGGTCGCCGTCCCCGTGCGCTCCCTGCATGTCCTTCCCGACGGCGTGGACGCCGTCCTCGGCGCCCTGGTCGAGCCCGGGGGCAGCGCGTTGCGGGCGGCGGGCGCCGCGCAGGCCGGCGCCGGGGACACCGCGCTCGTCGTCGGCCTGGGGACGATCGGCACGCTCGTGGCGCTCTTCCTGCGGGCGCAGGGGGCCGAGGTGCACCTGGTGGACCCGGCCGAGCGGGCCCGCGACTTCGCGCGCACGCTCGGCTTCGACCAGGTGTGGACGCCCGACGGCCTGCCCGGTGCGCCGTTCGACGCCGTCGTCGACGCCTCCACCGGCGCCGACGTCCCGGCGCGGGCGCTCGACCTCGTCGAGCCCGGGGGCCGGATCGTCTGCATCGGCCTCGCCGGCAGCCCGAGCAGGATCGACACCAGGACGCTGGTCCTCAAGGACGTCACCGCCGTGGGCATCCTGTCCGCCTCGCCGGCTCTGGACGCGACGATCGAGGCCTACGCGGCGGGGACGATCGACCCCCGCCCGCTCGTGGCCGCCACCCTCGGACTCGAGCAGGTCGGTCCCGTACTCGCCGGACAGCGGCCGCCCGGCGCCGGCCCCGGACCGAAGATCCACATCGATCCGCGGCCACGCTGACGGCCCGCCGTCAGGGCAGGCCGGCCCCCGCCGCCGTGACCGCCTCGACGTCGCGCGACAGCTGACCGGCCCAGGCCAGGGCCCCCAGGTAGGCCTCCGCGACCCCGGCCGGCGCCGTCCCCCGGTCGTCGCGCTCGTAGCGGCGGACGGCGCCGAGGACGGCGGCGATGGGGCCGCGGCCGTGCAGGGCGCCGACGACGGCGGGCGCCAGCGGCGGCAGGTCCGCGGCGAACTCCTCGGCGGTCAGGCCGAAGGCCTCGGCGAGCCCGTCGAGCAGGCCGACCGTGAAGGCCACCTCCGGCTCCGCCGCGCGGCGCCGCTCCACGAGCAGCTCGCAGGCGCGTGCCCGCACCAGTGTCGCGGTGAGCGCCACCGACGTGGCGCCGCCGTCGGTGAGGGTGAGCAGGGCGAGCCAGCTGCGCAGCTGCGCGAGCCCGACGAGCACGACGGCGTCCCGGACGGACGACACCCGGCGCCGCAGCCCGCTGGCGCTGGAGTTGGCGATCCGGAGCAGCCGGTACGCCAGGGCCGGGTCGGCCCGCAGGAGCTCCTCGACGTCCGCCGCGGCGGCGCGCGGGTCGCTCAGCCGGGCCAGCAGGCGCAGCGCGTTGGCGTGGCCGGGAGTGAGGGTCGCGGTGCTCAGGGTCGCCGGACGGCCGAGGTGGTAACCCTGGAACAGCTCGAAGCCCGCCACCCGGCAGCGCTCCAGCATGTCCTCGGTCTCGATCCGCTCGGCGAGCAGCGTCAGGCCGTCGCTCCGGCACCGCTCCGCGAGCGCCCGGACGTCGTCCCACCCTTGGGCGAGGACGTCGACCTTGACGATCGAGGCGACCTCGAGCAGCGGGTCGGTGGCGGTGGTCCACACGAAGTCGTCGAGGGCGATCCGGAAGCCGCGGTCGGCGAGGGCCCGGACGCCGGCGAGCACCTCGTCGTCCACCTCGACGGTCTCCAGCACCTCGAGGACGGCGGCCTCGGCCCGGAACGGGATCGGGAGCCTGCCGGTGAGGAACGACCGCGTCAGGTTGATGAAGCCCGGGCGGCCGGCCAGCAGCGCGGCGCCGTCGAACTCGGTGAACGCGGCCAGGATGGTGGTGGTCGTGGCGTCGTCGCCGGAGCTGCCTGCTGCGTCGGCGTCCGCGGCCCCCCGGAACAGCAGCTCGTACGCGGTGAGGGCGCCCCGCGTATCGAAGATCGGCTGCCGCCCGACGTGCGCCTGCGCCAGCGCGCGGGCGGCGAGTTGCGCCATCCGGCCGGGCCTCCTCGTCGCTCGACGCCGAACAGGGGTTCCGTCGGCAGCGACGGCGCCGGCATGAGTCCGGACGCGCGGCCGCGCGCCGAGCGGGTGACGGCTTCCGGGCCGGGTCAACCGGGCCGGTCCGCGACCGACGGGGCCGTCGTGCTGCTCACGGGCCTCGTCGCGTCGCCGCACGCGCCCGCGCTCCTGGCCGCGGTGCCGGCCGTCGTGGCGGCCGTCACGGCGGCCGTCGCAAGTGCCGTCGTGCTGCCGATGGGGATCAGGTTGCGCGCCGTCCGGCGGGAGCTGGAACGGGCCGCCGAGCAGTTCACCCGGGTCTTCCACGAGTCACCGGTGGGGATGGGCATGTCCGACGCCGACGGCCACCTCGTCGCCGTCAACCCGGCGTTCTGCCGGCTCGTCGGCCGCCCCGCCGAGGAGCTGCTGGGCGCCACGGACCTCGCGTACACGCACCCCGACGACCGCGGCGGCCACGCCGCGACCGGCTCGCGCATCGAGGCGGCGCAGGACCGGGTGGCGCAGGTCGAGAAGCGGTACGTGCGCCCCGACGGCAGCGTCCGCTGGGCCTGGCTCTCCCTGACGCACGTCGAGCCGCCCGCCGGCGTCCGCGGGCCCTGGACGCTCGCCCACGTGCAGGACGTCACCGACCGCCGGGAGGCCGAGGAGGCGCTGCGGGAGTCCGAGCGCACGCTCAGCACGGTGACCGGCGTCGCCCGGCAGGTCCGCCGCGGGGAGGACGCGCGGCGAGTGATCACGGCCGCCGCGCACGACCTCGCCGCCGCCGACACCGTCGCGCTGATCGAGCCCGACGCGGACGATCCCGGCACGCTGGTGATCACGGCCGCACAGGGGGCCGACGTCCTCGGCACCCGGATACCGCTCTCCGCGACGTCGAGGACCGTCCAGGTCTTCCTGACCGGCACGCCCGCCTTCGTGGCCGACCCCGCGACCGACCCGCTGGTGTCGCCGGCCCTGCTGGCCCTGTCGAACGCGCGCTCGATGATGTGGGAGCCCGTCACGAACGGCGGCCGCACCACGGCGGTCCTCGCCGTGACCTGGAAGGAGCCCGTGCTCTCCGCCGAGGACCCGCGCCCCCGCGCCGTGGCCGTGCTCGCCGACGAGACGGCGCTCGCCCTCGACCACGAGCACCTCATCCAGCGGCTGGAGGAGCTCGCGGAGACCGACCAGCTCACCGGCCTGACGAACCGGCGCGGCTGGGACCTGCGGCTGCCGGGCCTGGTCGACCGGGCCCGGCGCACCGGCCGGCCGCTGACCGTGGCGATCGCCGACCTCGACCGCTTCAAGCGGTACAACGACCTGCACGGCCATCCGGCCGGGGACCGCCTGCTCCGGCGCACCGCGCGCGCGTTCGCCGCCGGCCTGCGGCCTGGCGACCTGGTCGCGCGGTGGGGCGGGGAGGAGTTCGTCCTCGCCCTGCCCGACTGCCCGGCCGCGGACGCCGTCGGCCTGCTCGAGCGGCTGCGCGCCGCGATGCCCGACGAGCAGACCTGCAGCGTCGGGTACGCGGTCTGGGACGGCTCGGAGTCCCTGGAGGCACTCGTGGAGCGCGCCGACGTCGCCCTCTACGACGCCAAGCAGGGCGGCCGCGACCGGGTCTGCGGGCAGGCCTCGGCGCTGGCGTAGCCGGGAGGCTCAGCCGGCGTCCGGCTGCACGGGCGGGCTGTCGGGCACGGTGTCGGGAACGACGTTGGGCCCGGCCTCGGGCGGACGCAGCCTGTCCTGGCGGTGCAGGCGGACGGCGACGAGGGCGACGTCGTCCTCGCGCGTGGCCGGGAGCAACCGGGCCAACAGTTGGTCGCAGAGCTCGTCCAGCGGCAGGTGGGCGAGCTCGCCCAGGGTCCGCTCCAGCCGGTCCAGGCCGGAGGTGAGGTCCTGGTCGCGCCGTTCGACGAGACCGTCGGTGAACAGCAGGATCGTCGCCCCGCGGTCCAAGGTGATCGTCGTCTCCCGCCGCTCGCTCTCGGGATCGACGCCGAGCAGGACGTCGGCCTCCACCCCGGGCAGCGCGACGACGGAGCCGTTCGGATTGATCACCATGATCGGCGGGTGGCCGGCGTTGGCCCAGCGCAGGTGCGTGATGCCGCGGCGCAGCTCGTCGTCGGTCTGCTCGATCCGGGCGACGACGGCCGTGGCGGTGGTCTCGATGAGCAGGGTGCGCATGGCCTGGTCGAGCCCGCGCAGGATGGCCGCCGGGCCGTCGCCGGAGTGGACGGCGATACCGCGCAGCAGGCCCCGTAGCTGCCCCATGGCCGCGGCCGCGGTGTAGTCGTGGCCGACGACGTCGCCGATCACGAGGACGGTGTCGCCGTCGGGCTGCAGGAACGCGTCGTACCAGTCGCCGCCGATCTGCGCGGCCTCGGCAGCGGGCTCGTAGCGCGCGACGATCTCGACGTGGTCCGGCTCCGGCGGCTCGGTGAGCAGCGACCGCTGCAGCTCCTCGGCGAGGTCCCGCTGCTCGTTGTAGAGGCGCGCGTTGTCCAGGGCGAACCCGGCACGGGCCGCCGCGTCGACGAGCGTCTCGACGTCCTCCTCGCTCAGCGCGCGGCGGTTCCGTCCGGTGCCGACGGTGATCAGCGCGAGGATGTCGCTCCGGCCGGACACGGGGATCACGGCGGCGGACTCCGGCGCGAGCCGCGCCATCGCCTCCCGCGCCGGTCCCGGTGCCAGCGAGTCGAGGAAGGCGCGTGCCGCCGCGCGGGGGAGGATGACCGGACGGCCCGTGGTCCGCGCGCGCGCCAGGGGCGCGTCGTCGTCGAGGGCGCCGAGCCTCGTGCTCGCATACTGCGCCAGCGTCGGAACCTGGTCGGGGTCCACGTGGGCCCAGCCGACGTCGCGCAGCCCGCGCCGCCAGTCGCGAGGCTCCTGGGCGCCGGTGCGTCGGTCCGACCCGGCGCTCTGCCGGGCGTCCACCAGTGTGAGGAGGCACCAGTCGGCGAGCGCGGGCACGATCAGCCGGGCGAAGCGGGCGACGGCCTCCTCGGCGTCCAGCGTCTCGCCGAGCCGCCGGTTGACCTCGGCGAGCAGCCCTGCGCGCCGGCTCGCTTGCGCGGCCTGCTCCTGCGCCGCCCGCCGCGCCGTCGTCTCGAGGAAGTAGACCGACAGCCCCGCGGCCGCCGGCCACGCGCGCACCTCGTACCAGGCGTCCAAGGGGGCGGGGTAGTAGGCGTCGAAGGCCACCGGCCGGCGCTCGCGCATCGCGTACCGGTAGTTCGTCTCGAACGGCGACCCGAGCGCGGCGGGGAAGAGGTCCCACAGGACTCGGCCGAGCAGGGCCTGGCGGGGCCGGTCGAGCAGGCGCTCGGCCTCGACGTTGGCGTACGTGAAGCGCCAGTCGGTGTCGAGGGAGAAGAAGGCGGCCGGCATCGCCTCCAGCACCTCCACCACGCGCGCGTCGCCCTCGCGCCGCGCGGTGGTGTCGTACGCCGCACCGAGCACCCGCACGGCCACGGGCGCGCCGTCGGGGGGGTCGCCCGCCTCGCAGAGCGTGCGTCCGCGGGCGGTGATCCAGCGGACCCGCCCGTCCGGCAGGACGATCCGGTAGTCGGACTCGTAGTCCCCGCACGAGGCGATGGCCTCGTCGAGCGAGCGCCTGACGTGCGGGAGGTCGTCGGGGTGGACGCGCCGGTCGAACGCCTCGATCGTGCCCTCGAACTCGTCCGCCTCGTAGCCGAAGATCTCCAGCAGCCGGTCGTCCCACGCGAGCCTGCCGGTCCGCAGGTCCCAGTCGAAGACGCCGACGCCGGCCGCGCTCACCGCGAGGTCGCGCAGGAGCCGATCGATCTCGAAGCGAGCGCTCGTCACTGGCGCACCGTCAGGAGGCGGGCTCGGCCGGCTCGCGGAGGCTGCCGGACCAGGGGCGGGGCTCGGCACCTCGGATCTGGTCGACGAACTCGCCCAGGTACCAGCGCCGGTAGGCGACCAGGTCGGGAGGGGTCGCCAGGGTCAGCAGGTGCTTCCCCTCCCGGCAGTAGTCGTCGGCCTCGTCGAGCAACGTACCCAGCGCGAGCGCGGCGTCCGCGGCGGTGGCCGGCACCCGGAAGGTCAGGTCCAGGGTCGACGCCCCGGACTGCAGGGCCCGGTCGAGGATGTCCTCCTGCTCGGTGGTGAAGCCGCTGTACGTGCCCTGCAGGCTCTCGATCAGCGCGAGCAGCCGGGCGGGGATCTCGGCGCTGTCGCGCGCCTGCTGCCGGCCCTGCGTGATCAGGGCGAACTCTCGCTGCAGCTCCTCGCCGTGCTCGGCGGCGCGGGCGTGCAGCCGTAACGGCAGCCCGAGGATCCGCACGGTCACGAGCGGGGTGTGCTCGTCCGGCGGGGCCGGGACGTCGGACGGCCGGGTCACGCGGCGCGACCCTGGACGACGAAGCCCCGCACCATGTTCCGGTGCACGGCACGAGCCACGGTGCGTGACGGCGCGGGACGCGCGACCGGTGTCGGTGTCGCGTCCAGGTCGGCGAGCGCCTCCCAGTCCTCCTCGAGGAGCTGGCCCCCGGCGCCCTCGTGCAGCTCGAACCAGACGGTCTTGCCGGTGGGCGACGGCGTCACGCCCCACGAGGAGGACAGCCGGTCGAGCATCTGCAGCCCGCGGCCGGTGGTCGCTCCCGAGCTG
>DASQJO010000048.1:0-2593 GCA_035630955.1 Kineosporiaceae bacterium | reverse complement strand
GAGGAGGAGGACGGGACGGTTCGTCGCCGCGCCGACGGAGCCGAGCGTCGCGACGTCCGCGAGCGTGCCGGTCCGGCGCGGGGCGAGCAGCGCGGTGTCCGGCGCGGGCAGCCCGGCCTGCGCGAGGACCGCGGCCAGCTTGCCGGCGACGGCGGCGGCCGTGGTGACGCCGGTCGGGCCGGAGACCCGCTCGACGGTCGTGACGCCGAGCGCCCGCAGCTGCGCAACCACACCGTCGCCGACCGAGCCGGGACCGCCGACGACGACGGCCCGGGTGGCGTGCCGGGCGACGACGTCCGCCGCGACGGCCGGCGGGAGCGCGGCGGCGTCGGTGAGCAGCAGCGGCGCGTGCAGGGCGTGGGCGAGCGGAGCCGCGACGACCCCGTCGGTGGCGGCGACGGCGAGGCCCGCCAGCACGACGGTGGTGGCGGCCGGTGCCACGACCCGGCCGACGGCGACGACGCGGGTGGCGGCGTCGTCGGTGTCGGTGGCGGCGACCCGCCGGACGGGGCAGGTGCCGGCGGGACCGCCGTCCGTGGGCAGGACCTCCACGGTCCGGCTCCAGACCGGCGCGGCCCCGACGGGCGAGCGGGTGGCGAGGGTGAGCCGGTACAGGCCGGGCACGACCGGGGTGCCGGCGGCGTTGCGCAGGTCCCAGCTCGCCGTGATGCGGCTGGTGGCCGTGCCGGACAGCGACCGGACCGGGGCGGTGCCGCACGCGGGGGTGGCGGTCAGCGTCCACGTCTGGCGGGTGGGCACGCTCGCCGTGACCTTCACGCCCGTGCCGGACCAGGTGGCGGCCGGCGCCGAGACGGCGGGGGCGACGAGGCCCGGAGTCATCCGCGCGGCGACCGCGCGGCGCAGCCACGGCAGGTCGGCGTACAGGGCGTCGCCGGGGCACTCGGTGATCCCGACGTCCCGGTGCGAGGAGAGCATGGTCACCGGGACGGCGGTGCCCGCCGGGTGGCGGGTGTACGGGCCGCCGGCGGAGAGCAGCCTGGTGGAGCCGCGCGGGTTCAGGCCGTACTGCGCGGCCTTCCACGACAGGACGTCCACGAGCCCGCGCAGCGCCGCCGCGGCCGGGGCCTGGGTGGTGAAGGTGCCGAGGACGGCGACGCCGAGGCTCTGACTGTTGAACCCGCCGGTGTGAGCGCCGACGACAGCCGCGTTGATGCTGCCGCGCCGGCCCTCGAAGACGCGCCCGAAGCGGTCGACGAGGAAGTTGTAGCCGATGTCGTTCCAGCCCCGGACCTTGGTGTGGAAGGCGTAGATCGCACGCATCTGGGCGTAGGCCTGGGCGGCCGAGTAGCTGTTCGTGGTGTCGGTGTGGTGCACGAACAGGGCCTTGACGGCGGTGTCGTAGCTCGTCGTCCCGCTGACCAGACGCTCGTCGGCGCCCCACTGGGCACGCGTGATGATGCCCGGCTGCGGTGTGGCGGCCTCGGCGGACGCGGCGGGCCGGGAGGGCCCGGCGTCCGCGGCGGCGCGACCGCCGTCGACGAGGTCGACCCGCAGGCCGGGGGGCGGCGTGCCGGCCGGGTTGTCGACCCGGACCTGGACGCCGTCGGCGCCGCCGGTGAGCAGCGGAGCGGTCGCTCCGGGGCCGCCGGAGCCCTGGTCGGGGCCGTCGTCGTCGGCGTCGAGCCGCTGCCAGTCCGTCCAGCGGCCGCCCTCACGGACGCGGACCTGGACCGTCGTGCCGGCGACGGGCCGGCTCCAGCTGACGGCGACGAGGTCGAAGCGGCCGGTGGAGTCCAGTTGCGGCGTGAGGACCGCCGGCGCGCGGCCGAGCAGCCGGCCGGCGGAGAGGGCACGGCCGAGGGCGGGGGCGCCGGGAGCGGCGAGCTTCGCGAACGCGCCGGGGTCGGCAGCGGCCAGGTCGAGGGCGACGACGTGCGGGGCCACCGGGTGCGCGGGCTGGGTCGGCCTCGCCACGGTGGGCAGGACGACGAGGGCGGGGGTGAGCGCGGCGGTCAGGGCGAGGGTGGCGATCGGCGTCAGGGGCAGTCGTCGCATCTGGGTATCCGTTCGGGCGTCGTCCGGGTCTGAAGCTCTCGGGCCCACATCGGCAGGCAGGGATCGGTACTGGAGTGCCACCCGGACGGGTGAACGCGGTGACCCTGCGTCAGGATCGGGGCGCGGCGCACGGCGCCGGGCCGGGAGTCCGCGGATCTCCTCCGGACGGACCAGGCCTAGAGTGGTGCGCCGAGAGGGTGGGTGGGACTGAGGTGCTCGGAGTTCTCGGTCGGCGTCGCCGGCGGCGCCGGAGGTTCCCGTCCGCCGACAACCGCTCGCGACGCAGCGTGATCATCCCGTTGCCGGAAGCACCCGGATCCCGGCACACGCCCGCCCCGCTCGTGCTGCCGGTCACCGTCGGCGTGGAGCCGTGGTCCCTGCCGGTGGACGACGGCGAGGCCCCCGCGCTCGCCGCGTTCCTGGCCGCGCTCGACGTCGCACCGGACGGCGCCGTGCTCGACGTCGCCGCCCGCTCCGGCGAGCACGCCCTGCTCGCGGCCGTCTACGGGACCCGGCTCGTGCGCGCCGTCGAGGACGACCCCGACGAGGCGCACGCCGCCCGGCAGGCGGCCGCGAC
>DASQJO010000047.1:0-1995 GCA_035630955.1 Kineosporiaceae bacterium | reverse complement strand
CGCGGGCGAGGGCCTCGTCGTCGTGCGCCGCGGAGAGGAACCACGCCTCGAAGGCGCTCGGCGGCAGGTACACGCCGCGGTCGAGCAGGGCGTGGAAGAAGGCGCGGAACGCGGCGAGGTCCTGCCGGCGCGCGTCGTCGTAGGTCAGGACGGGGGCGGGGTCGCCGGCACTGAAGAAGACGCTGAACATCGAGCCGGCGAACTGCACGACGTGCGGGACGCCCGCCGCGGTCAGCGCCGCCGTCACGGCGCCTGCCAGCTGCTGCGAGGCGGCGTCGACGGCCTCGTAGACCTCCGGGCTGCAGGCCCTCAGCGTGGCCAGCCCGGCGGCGGTGGCGACGGGGTTCCCGGAGAGCGTGCCCGCCTGGTAGACGGGGCCCTCCGGTGCGAGTGCCGCCATCACGTCGGCCCGCCCCCCGAACGCTGCGGCCGGGAACCCCCCGCCCATGACCTTGCCGAACGTGAACAGGTCCGGCGCGACGCCCTCGAGCCCGTACCAGCCGCCGGCCGAGACGCGGAAGCCGGTCATGACCTCGTCGCTGATCAGCAGGGCGCCGTGCTCGGCGGTGATCCGGCGGAGCGTCTCGGTGAATCCGGGCTGTGGCGGGACGACGCCCATGTTCCCCGCGGCCGCCTCCGTGACGACGCAGGCGATCCGGTCCCCGTGCTCTTCGAACGTTGTCTCGAGCGCGGCGACGTCGTTGTACGGCAGCACGATCGTATCGGCGGCGGCCGCGCCGGTGACGCCGGGAGTGTCCGGGAGGGCGAAGGTCGCGACGCCGCTGCCCGCGGAGGCCAGCAGCGCGTCGACATGGCCGTGGTAGTGGCCGGCGAACTTCACGACGGCGGGCCGCCCGGTGAAACCGCGTGCCAGGCGGACGGCGCTCATCGTCGCCTCGGTGCCGGAGTTGACGAGCCGGACGCGCTCGACCGGACCCACCCGCGCGACGATCTCCTCGGCGAGCAGGACCTCGTTCTCCGTCGGCGTGCCGAACGAGAAGCCGGACTCCGCCGCCGCCCGGACGGCGTCCACGACCGGCTCGTGCGCGTGCCCGAGGATCATCGGACCCCACGAGCACACGAGGTCGACGTACTCGCGGCCGTCCGCGTCGTAGAGGTACGGCCCCTTCCCCCGGACCATGAACCGCGGGGTCCCGCCGACCGCCCGGAATGCCCGCACCGGGGAGTTGACGCCGCCGGGTGTCACGGCCCTCGCGCGCTCGAACAGCGCGTCGGAGGCCGGTGCCTCGTTCGGGTACGGCGTGCGTCCGGCCGACTCGCCGGCCGGAGCGTCGACGGCGGGAGTGGAACTCACGGAGCCAGTGTCGCAAGGTCGCCTGTGCGCCGCTCGCGCGGCCTTGTACACGCGTTCGGGGAGCGCGAGACGGCGCAGGGCGAGCGGCCATCGGGGTACCGGGATGTCATGCCGGGTCGCCCAGCGTGACTCCTCGCGACGGATCCGTCGCAGCAGCTCGCTTCGGTAGTACGTCTCGGGCGGGCGGACCAGCCCGAACGCGTCGCCCCACCAGTCCCCACCCCTCGGGTCCAGGACGAGGGGAAGATGCGCCGGATACCGCCGATCAGCCCCGTCCCTGCACCGGTCCCACTCCCTCAACGGCGGCACCATGTACAGGGCGGCGTCGTCCTCGCGCGCCGCTTCGACGACCACGAGCACGAGCCCCGCCACGGCCAGGATCTTCTCGAGTGTCCTGACCGCGACGCTCGCACCGCTCTCGATACGCGCGACGGTGGAACTGCTGACCCCAGTGGCCACCGCCAAGTCGCGCTGACTGACGCCCAGGCGTCGACGCACCTGCCTCACGTAGTCGTCGCTCGGGAACCCTTCCGGCCACATGGGTCGACGATCCCGCCACCGCTGCCCGGCCGGCCAGATCCGTGTTGCGAGCTGTGGACGAGGTGACGGGGCGACGCCCGTTGTGGATGACGCGCCCGGCGTCAGGAGCTTGCTCGGGATTCCGCGAGTGACCGGGCAGG
>DASQJO010000046.1:0-1654 GCA_035630955.1 Kineosporiaceae bacterium | reverse complement strand
ACCCGGAGAGCCCGGACATCGACCACGACGCCCGGATCCTCGCCGAGAAGGCGGACGCCGGTGCGACCTTCGCGATCACGCAGTTCTTCTTCGAGGCCGACGGCTACTTCCGGCTCGTGGACCGGCTCGCCGCGGTCGGCTGCGACATGCCGATCATCCCGGGGATCATGCCGGTGACGAACCTCAAGCAGATCGCGCGGTTCCCGCAGCTGTCGGGCAAGCCGCTGCCCCCCGCGGTGCTGGAGCGACTGGAGTCGGCGGCGGCCGACCCGGCCGCGCTGCGCCGGGCGGGCGTCGAGATCGCGACCGAGCTCTCGTCGCAACTGCTGGACGGCGGGGCGCCGGGCCTGCACTTCTACACGTTGAACCGCTCGACGGCGACGCTCGAGGTGTTCGCCGACCTCGGCCTGGCCGCCCGTCGCTGACGGCGGCCCCGACCCGGTGATCCACCCGTGGGGCAGAATGGGCGCGTGCCGAAGCGGGCGACGATCAGCGTGGTCGGGCACGGGCGCGCGCAGGGCGTGCCCGACGTCTGCCGGGTCCACCTGACGGCCACCGCGTTGCGCCCGTCGGTGGCGCTCGCGCTCGCCGACAGCGAGGCGACGGCCCGTCGCGTCCGCGAGGCGCTCGCGGCCGGGGGTGTCGCTGCGCCCGACGCCGCCACGGGCACGGTGACGATCCGCCCGGAGGAGGACTACTCGGGCTCCCGCGGCCCCCGCCTGCTCGGCTACCGGGCGGAGCACGGCCTCGAGATCCGGTTGCGCGACCTCGCAGCCGCGGGCCGGCTGCTCGGGGACGCCGTCGCCGCCGGCGGGGACGCCGTCCGGCTGCAGGGTGTGGACTTCGAGCTCGAGGACGACGCGCAGCTGCGCGCCCTCGCGCGCGCCGCCGCCTGGGAGGACGCGCGGCACGCGGCCGAGCAGCTCGCCCAGCTGGCGGGGCGGGAGCTCGCCGGGGTGCGGCGTGTCGACGTGGGTGGGGGAGCGGACGTGCCGATCCGGCGCCCGCGCATGGCGGCCTTCGCCGCCGCGGCCGGCGCGCCAGAGGTGGGCCTGGAGTCCGGCGGTGTCGTCGTGGACGTCACGCTCGCGGTCGTGTGGGAGCTCGGCTGACCGCCCGCGTCGTCCCCGGCGCCGCCGACTACCTCGACCGCTGGTCCCGGCTCCACGGCGGCGCCGCGGCGACGGGTCTCGTCGGGTGGTGGCTGCGGTTCACGTACCGCCTGGCGGTGCCGCTGGCCCGGCTCGGGGTCGGTCCGGACGCCGTCACCGCCCTCGGGCTCCTCGTCGCCGTGGCCGTCCTCGTGCCGGCGTCAGCGGGCGGGCGCTGGCCGCTGCTCGGCGTCCTGCTCGTCGTCGTCTCGGGTGTGCTGGACAACCTGGACGGGGCCGTCGCCGTGCTGACGGACCGCACGACGCGCTGGGGGTTCGTGCTCGACTCGCTGTGTGACCGGGTCGCCGACGCCGCCTACGCGGCCGCCCTCGCGCTCGCCGGCGGGCCGTGGGTGCTCGCCGTCGCCGGCGCCGCCCTGGCCTGGCTGCACGAGTACGCGCGCGCCCGCGCCGCCGTCGCCGGAATGCCGGAGATCGGCGTCGTCACGGTGTCGGAGCGGCCCACGCGCGTCGTCGTCACCGCCATGTTCCTGCTCGGCGCC
>DASQJO010000045.1:0-9449 GCA_035630955.1 Kineosporiaceae bacterium | reverse complement strand
GCAACCTCGCCGCCAACTGGGACCAGTGCGTCGCCGAGGTGGGGCTGGGCACGGCGAAGGCGTGGGGGCTGTACCTCTCCGGGTGCAGCCTGGGCTTCGAGATCAACGACATCCAGCTCCACCAGGTGCTCGCGGTGAAGCTGCACGCCGACGGCGCCGCGGCCTTCCCGCTGCGGCCCGACTGGAGCTCGGTCTAGGGGTCGGCCGTGCCCGCGGTCGCGACGCTCGAGGAGTTCGAGCAGGCGGTCCGGGACGCCGACGCCTCCGCCGTCGACCTCGTGGTCGACCCGGAGGCGTCGGCCGCCGCCCGGCGGTCGCTCGAGGAGAGCGGACTGCTGCTCCTCGGCGAGGTGCACGGCGCCGCCGAGAACCCGAGGGTGATCCGCGCGGTGCTCGAGACCTTCGGGATCGGCACCCTCGGGCTGGAGTGGCACCACGAGCTCGGGCCCGTGGTCGACGCGGCGATCGCGGGGCGACCGCTGCCCGAGCACCCGTCGATCTGGTCCGGGGACGGCCGGGTCACCGCCGGGCACGTCGCCCTCCTGAGCCAGGTGCGGCCGCGCGTCGTCCTGTTCGACGGCACCTGGGACGCCGACGACACGTGGTCGCAGCGCGACGCGGGGATGGCCGAGCGGCTGCTCGCGGCGCTGCCCGAGCCGCGGCAACCGTGCCTCGCGGTCGCGGGCAACTACCACACGCGGACCCGGCAGCTCCCGATCGGCGTTCCGATGGGCCGGCACCTGGCCCGCAGCCGGCCCGGGGTCCGCGAGGTGCGGATCGCCTACGGCGGCGGCGCCCACTTCAACATGACGCCGTCCACGTTCCGCACCGACCGCGGCGACCGGACCGGCCCCGCGCTCCTGCGGGCACGCCGCGGGCACCTCGAGCTCCGGCTGCCGTGGGCGACCGAGGCGGTGGTGCCGCAGCGGCCGTTCGAGCCCGATGTGATGATCGGTCGGTGACGCAGACCATCGCGCCGGGTCCCGGTCCGGTCGCCCTCGTCGGGTCGGGCGAGTACCTGCCGGTCCTGGAGCCCGTCGAACGCGCGCTCCTCGCGGGCCGTCCGCCGCGGTACGTCCAGCTCGCGACCGCCGCCGCGCCCGAGGGCCCGGCGTCCCTGGCCCGCTGGCACGCCCTCGGCGCGGACGCCGCCCGCCGGCTCGGCGTCGAGCAGGTGGTCGTGCCCGTGGGCGACCGGGACGACGCCGAGGAGCAGGCCAACGCCGAGCTGATCGCCGGAGCGGGGCTGGTCTACCTGTCCGGCGGCAACCCGAGGTACCTCACGGAGACGCTGCGCGGGACCCGGGTGTGGGCCGCGATCGTCGAGGCCTGGCGCTCGGGAGCGGCTCTCGCCGGGTGCTCCGCCGGGGCGATGGCGCTCTCCGCCGGCTTCCCGGGCTTCCGGCGGCCGTGGCGCTCCTCGGTGGGCCTCGGGCTGGTGCCCGTCGTCCGCGTCGTCCCGCACTTCGACCGTTTCGGCGCGCGCCTGCCCGCCGTCGCCCTGCGCGCGTCGGCCCGCGGGGATGACGCGCTGCTCGACGGGATCGACGAGGACACCGCGCTCGTCGGCGGCCTGCACGGCGGCTGGGAGTCCGAGCCCGCGGGCCCCGGCAACGCCTGGCGGGTGCTGGGCCGCCAGTCCGCGTGGCTGCTCGGCCCGGGCGGGCGGACCCGGGTGGCCACCGGCGAGAGCGTCGTCCTGCCGGTCAGCGCCGCGGCCTGAACGACGTCCGCGCCGAGGGTGACGCAGCGGCGGCGGGACTTGCGCCGGCGACGGCGGACACCCACGATCCCGGCATGACCCCCGACCACAACCGGCCTCGCCCCACCCCCGGCGAGTCCGTGTGGGGTGACGAGACGGCGGTCGTCGACGCCGTGCTCGACTGGGTCGCCGGGCATGTCGCGCGGGGCACCGACCCGACGACCACCGCCCGCCCCGCCGCCTCGCTGGCGGCCGCCACCGGTCCGACGATCACCCCGCAGGGCATCGGCCACCGCCGCGCCCTGCAGATCTTCGACGACGTCCTCGTGCCCGCGACCCGGGCGCAGGAGGACCCCCTCAACCTCGCCTACATCCCGTCCGCGCCCACCCGGGCCGCCGTCGCCTTCGACCTCGCGACGAGCGTCGCGAACATCTTCGGCGGCCACTGGGAGACCGGTGCCGGGGCCATCCACGCCGAGAACCACGTGCTCGCCTGGCTGGCCGGTCTGCTCGAGTGGCCCGCGACGGCCGGCGGCACCTTCGTCAGCGGCGGGACGACCGGCAACCTGTCGGCCCTCGCCGCCGCCCGGCACACCGCCAGCGAGGCGCGACGGGCCCGGGGCCTGCCGGGGAGACCGCCCGAGGGCTGGGCGCTGGTCTGCACGGCGGAGGCGCACTCCTCGATCCGCTCGGCGGCCATGGTGCTGGACGTCGACGTGGTGACGGTGCCCGGCGACGAGCGCGGCCGGTTGACCGGTGAGGCGCTCGGCCGCGTGCTCGAGGCCGCCGGCGACCGGATCTTCGCCGTCGTCGCGTCGGCCGGCACGACGAACGCGGGCATCGTCGACGACCTGATCGGCGTCGCCGACGCCTGCGAGGGCGCCGGCGTCTGGCTGCACGTGGACGGGGCGTACGGCGGTGCCGCCCTGGTGTCGCCGCTGACCCGCGGCCTCTTCGAGGGCATCGAGCGGGCGGACTCGTTCATCGTCGACCCGCACAAGTGGCTGTTCGCCCCGTACGACTGCTGCGCACTGCTCTACCGGCGCCCCGAGCTGGGCCGGGCCGCGCACAGCCAGCAGGCGAGCTACCTCGACCAGGTGGACCGGCGCGAGTGGAACCCCTCCGACCTCGCCGTACACCTGACGCGCCGGCCGCGCGGGCTGCCGCTGTGGTTCAGCCTGGCGGTGCACGGGACGGACCGGTACCGCGAGGCGGTCGAGCGGAGCCTCCACACGGCCCGCGTCGTCGCCGACGCCGTCCGCGAACGGCCGTACCTGAAGCTCGTCGTGCCGCCGGAGCTGTCGGTACTCCTCTTCGAGCGGATCGGCTGGGGACCGGAGGACTACACCACCTGGTCGAAGACGCACGCCCTGGCCGGCGACTTCCTCTGCGTCCCCACCCGCTGGCAGGGTGAGTGGGTGCTCCGACTCGCCTTCGTCAATCCCGCGACCCGCGCCGGCGAGGTCGTCGCCGCCCTCGACACGCTGGCGGAGCCGTGATCGTCCCCGAGACACGACGCACCTGGTTGCTCCCGGTGGTCAGCCGGACACAGCGCGACGAGGTACCGTTCCGTCGACGGGAGGGCGGCCTGAATGGACGATCGCAGTGTCCTGCCTGCGTGGCAGGGCCTGGCAGGGCCTGACGACGGGGTGCCCGGCGACGGGACCACCCTCGACGGAGCGCCCGTCGTGGTGCACCGCTATCGGCTGAGCCTGGAGACGGCGGTCTCGGTGCGGTCGGAGGGTGCCGGCTGGTCCTGCGCCCCCGAGCGCCGGGCCGGCGGCAGCGTGGCGGCCGAGGAGTGGGTCGAGGCCCACGAGGGCGACGGCGCCGCGCAGGCGTTCGTGGACCTGCTGCGCTTCGCGGCGCTGCCGCAGGTGCCGGGGTTCCGGGTCGTCCGCCTCGGGGCGGCACCCGAGGCCATCGGCGAGCGCGCGATGAACCCCGACCGGGCGGACGGCCGGACGCACTCGAACGTCGTGGTCGGCGAGCGCGTGGTGGTCGCCTGGATGCGGCGCACGGTCGACGCGCCCCATCCGGGCTCGCTGACCCTGCAGCACCTGGCGGAGCACCAGTTCATCGGCGTCCCCGAGCTGTACGGGCTGCTGCTGTGGCGGACCCCGGACGGTCACGAGGTACCGGTCGCCACGACCACCCGCTACCTGCCCCGCTCGCGGGACGGGTGGGGCTGGTGCACGGACCTTCTCGAGGTCGCCGCCGGGCTCGCGACCGCGCCCGTGCCGGTCGGGACGCCGCCCGCGGGCATCGATCTCTCCCCGGTCGAGCTGCCCGCGCGGCTGGGCCGGCTGGTGGCCAAGCTCCACGTCGTGCTGGCGACGCCGTCCCACGTGGACCCCGCGCCGACGGCCGAGGTCGAGGCCGCCGACGTGCGGGACTGGCAGCGCCGGATCCGGGCCGAGCTCGAGGCCGGCGGGGACACCGTGGACGCCGACGCCCTCGACGGGCTCGCGGACGACGTCACCGCGGGGCGGGCGCGGGTGCTTGTGCAGCGCGTGCACGGGGACCTGCACGTGGGCCGGGTGCTGCGCTGGACCCGGGGTCTATCGGTCGTCGGCTTCGACGCCGCACCGGCCGAGCCGCACCTGACCGGCGCCACGACGCTGCGGCCCGCCGCCGCCGACGTCGCGCGGCTGCTCGGCAGCCTCGCCCGGGTGGCGCACGCCGCGGCCCGGCGTCCGGAGATGCCCGCCGACGCGCCGTGGGCGTGGTACCGCGAGGCGCGCGAGCAGGTGCTCTCCGCCTACGTCGCCGCGCTGGCCGCCGAGGAGCGCCCGGAGCTGCTCGACGAGCGGCTGCTCGCGGCGTTCGAGGCGGCGGAGCTGGCGCACGCCGCCCGCGTCGCCGGCGCGGAACCGGCGGCCAGCTGAGGGCGTTGCTTCAGCCGGCGCGCCTCCAGGCCCGGGGCGCCTCGGGCAGGACCTCCGCGTCGCCGACGTCCAGGTGCTCGGCGCAGGAGCCGGTGTCGCCCAGGGCGTCGGCGTCGCAGCCGGGGCAGAGCACCGCCGTCAGCTCGACGGCCATGCGGTGCGCGGTGGCGCAGGCGGCGTCGCAGTAGTCGTAGCGGATCCCGCGCAGGTCGGCCTCGAGGAGGGCGCCGTCGCCCCGGCGGCCGCAGTACGTGCAGCGAATGCTCCCCATCAGGATCGACCTCCTCGCAGCGTCGACGGACCGTTCACCCAGCGTGCATCACGGCACCGACGAAAACGGGGCGCAACGCCGGGGAACCGGCATCCGGGGGGAACCACGACGGCCCCCTCCGAGGAAGGAGGGGGCCGGTGAGGGTGCGCGAGGGGGGAGTTGAACCCCCACGCCCTTTCGGGCACACGGACCTGAACCGTGCGCGTCTGCCTGTTCCGCCACTCGCGCGAGCAGCGCGTCGAGGTTAGCACGGGGCGAGCGGTGCAGCCGACCACCAGACCCGACGTTAGGCTGGCTACCGGTGTGCCTGCGCCCTCGGGTGCCGCGGGCAGCGGACGGGTGCGGGCGAGCGCAGGAAGGAGGGACGTCGTGGGAGTCCTGGACCGCTTCGAGAAGGGCATCGAGCGCGCGGTCAACGGCGTCTTCGCGCGCGCCTTCCGCAGCGAGGTGCAGCCGGTGGAGCTCGCCAGCGCCCTCAAGCGCGAGGCCGACGACAACGCCTCCGTGGTCGGCCGCAACCGCACCATCGCCCCCAACGACTACGTCATAGAGCTCGGCCCCGCCGATCATCGTCGCCTCGCGCAGTGGGAGGACGCGCTCGGCGACGAGCTCGCGACGGTGCTCAACGACCACGCCCTGCAGCAGCGCTACGCCTTCGTCGGTCCGGTCCGGGTGAAGTTCGACCGCGCCGAGGATCTCGACACGGGCGTCTTCCGGGTTCGGAGCAGGACCGCCCGGGACGGCGACCAGCAGGGTCACGACGGCCCCGACGGCTCCCGGAGCGCGGCTCCGGCGTACCAGCAGCCCGGGTACGCCCAGGCGGGGTACGGCCAGCCCGGCTACGCCCAGCCCGGCCACGCCCAGCCCGGCCACGAACAGTCCGGCTACCCGCAGCCCGGGTACGGGGCTCCCGGCCAGGAGCAGCCCGGCTACGAGCAGGGGTGGCCGCCGGTCGGTCCCGGCTATCCGCCCGCCGCCTACCCCGGCCCCGCGGGGCCCGCCGCGCCCGGCGGATACGCGGCACCGCACCGCGCGCCCGCTCCGTTCCTCGAGCTGGACGGCCGGCGGATCCCGCTCGACCGTGCCGTCATCGTGCTCGGACGGTCCGGGGACGTCGACATCCCGCTCGACGACGCCGGCGTCTCCCGCAGGCACGCCGAGATCCACGTCGCCGACGGCCGCGCCCGCGTGGTCGACCTCGGCTCGACCAACGGCACGTTCGTCGACGGCGAGCGGATCTCCACCGCGGACCTGCACGACGGCAGCACGATCACCGTCGGCCGCAGCCGGCTCACCTTCCGGCTCGGGCTGCGGTGACCGCCGGCCGATGAGCGAGCTCACCCTCACCCTGCTGCGCCTGGGATTCCTGGCGCTGCTGTGGTTGCTCGTCCTGTCGATCCTCGGCGTCCTGCGCCGCGACCTGTTCGGCACCCGGATCGTCCGGCGGACGCCGCGGCCGGCCGGAGGCGCCCCCGCGCCCGCCCCGGCGCCCACCCGGCGTCCGCGCGCCGCCGAATCGCGTCCCGCGCTGCGCACGCTCGTCGTCACCGAGGGGTCGCTGCGCGGGACGACGCTCAGCCTCGGGCAGGCCCCCGTGCTCATCGGCCGGGCCCCGGAGTCCACGATCGTCCTCGACGACGACTACGCCTCCGCTCGGCACGCCAGGATCTACCCCCAGGACGGCGACTGGTTCGTCGAGGACCTCGGCTCGACGAACGGCACCTTCATCGGGCAGAACCGCCTCACCCAGCCCACCCGACTCGAGGCCGGCGTCCCGGTCAGGGTCGGACGCACCGTTCTCGAGCTTCGGAGGTAGCGGTTGGCGATCGCCCTGCGCTACGCGGCACGCTCGGACGTCGGACTCGTTCGCCAGACCAACCAGGACTCCGGGTACGCCGGCCCGCACCTGCTCGTCATCGCCGACGGGATGGGCGGGCACGCGGGCGGCGACGTGGCGTCGTCGCTGGCCATCGGCGAGCTCGCCCCGCTCGACGGTGAGTCGCACGGCTCGGACGACGCCATCGCCCACCTCGAGCGGGCGGTACGGTCGGCGCACGCCGAGCTGCTCGCCCGCGTGGAGGAGGAGCCGCAGCTCGCGGGCATGGGGACGACGGTCACCGCGCTGCTGCGGTCGGGCAACCGGCTCGCGCTGGCGCACATCGGAGACTCCCGCGCCTATCTGCTGCGCGACGGCGCCCTCACGCAGATCACCAAGGACCACACCTTCGTGCAGACCCTGGTCGACGAGGGCCGGCTGACCCCGGAGGAGGCGGAGCACCACCCGCAGCGCTCGGTGCTCATGCGCGTCCTCAGCGACATCGTGGACGACCCGGAGCCGGACTTCTCGATGCGGGAGAGCCGGGTCGGGGACCGGTATCTGTTGTGCTCCGACGGGCTCTCCGGCGTCGTGAGCTTCGAGACGCTGCGCGACACCCTCGCCGCCGGCGACGCGCCCGGCGTCACCTGCGAGCGGCTCGTGGCGCTGGCCCGCCGCGCCGGTGCGCCGGACAACGTCACCTGCATCGTCGCGGACGTCGTCGACGAGCGGTCCACCGCGGACGCCGCGCCCTCGGTGGTCGGCGCCGCGTCGGTCCGCTCGCAGCGGCGCTCGCCCGAGAACGGCGGCGGCTCCGCGGCCGAGCGTGCGGCGGCGCTCACCTTCGACCCGGAGGACGGCGGTGACGACGACCACGACGCCGGGCACCCCCGCCGTGGAGGTCGGGTCGTCCGGCTGGCCGGCGCGGCGGTGGTCGCGCTCGTCCTCGCCGGGGGGGCGTTCGCGGCCTGGCACTGGGTGCGGCAGCAGTACTTCGTCGGCGTCTACGGCGACCAGGTCGCGGTGTTCCGGGGGCTCCCGCAGAACCTCGGGCCGATCGACCTCGCCAGCCTCGACCACACCACCGGCGTCCTGGTCTCGCAGCTGCCGCCGGCCGACCGCGACTCCGTGCGCGCCGGCATCGTCGTCGACACCGGCGCCCAGGCGACCGCCAAGGTCGCCGCCCTGCGCGAGGCGGCCTGCGGAACCATCCCGACGCCTGCCACGTCCAGCTCCCCGAGCCCGACGACGAGTCCGACGGCGAGTCCGGGGACGCCGACGCCGGCCCCGACGGCGGCCCCGACGCAGTCCGCCGGGGTTCCGGCCCAGGCCACGCCGACCCCCTCACCCGTCCAGGCGTCGCCCACCCCGAACGCCGCCGCCTGCGCCGGAGGCGCGTGACCATCCGATGAGACCGACCGCCCTGTCGGGCCCGACGACGCGAAGGAGGTGGCCATGGCCGTCGTGACCCCCGTGGTGCCGCCCACGCGGCGCAACGTCGAGCTCGTCCTGCTCCTGTTCGCGATCGCCGTGGCCGAGGCCGCCTACGCGATCGTCGGGCTCACCGTGCAGGGCGCCGTCCCACAGGACTGGTGGCTGGTCGGCGGCGGGCTCGCCCTGATGGTGCTCGTCGTCCACGGCGTCCTGCGCTGGCGGGCGCCCTACGCGGATCCGGTCATCCTGCCGATCGCGACCGTGCTCAACGGGCTCGGGCTCGTCATGATCCATCGCCTCGACCTGGCGCACCACTTCAACAAGTCGACGTCGCTCGCCACCCGGCAGCTGGCGTGGAGCGCCATCGGCGTCGCGTGCGCCATCGCCGTGATCATCTACGTCCGGGACCACCGCTCGCTCGCCCGCTACACGTACACCGCCATGATCGCCGGTTTCGGGCTGCTCCTGCTGCCCCTGCTGCCCGGGCTCGGGCAGGACATCCGCGGCGCCCGGATCTGGATCGCCGTCGGCCCGCTGTCCTTCCAGCCCGGCGAGATCGCCAAGATCTGCCTGGCGCTCTTCTTCGCCGGGTACCTCGTCACGGCCCGCGACTCGCTGTCGCTGGTCGGGCGCAGGTTCGTCGGCCTCCAGCTGCCCCGCGGGCGCGACCTCGGGCCCATCCTCGTGGCCTGGGCGGCGAGCCTCGGCGTCCTGGTGCTGGAGAGCGACCTCGGCACCTCGCTGCTCTTCTTCGGGCTGTTCGTCGCCATGCTCTACGTCGCCACCGAGCGGACCAGCTGGATCGTCATCGGCCTGCTCCTGTTCGCCGGTGGCGCGGTGCTCGCATGGTCGCTGTTCAGCCACGTCCAGGTGCGCGTCAACATCTGGCTGCACCCGTTCGACCCGGCCAACGCCGCCACGGCCTACCAGCCGATCCAGGGCTGGTTCGGCATGGCCAGCGGAGGCCTGCTCGGCACCGGCCTCGGCCAGGGCCGCCCCGACCTCGTGCCGTTCGCGCAGAGCGACTTCATCGTCGCGGCGATGGGCGAGGAACTCGGCCTGGCCGGCGTGTTCGCCCTGCTCGTCCTCTACGGCATGCTCGTCGAGCGCGGGCTGCGCACCGCCATCGGCGTCCGGGACGGCTTCGGCAAGCTGCTCGCCACCGGCCTGGCGTTCTCCATCGCGCTGCAGGTGTTCGTCGTCGTCGGCGGCGTCACCCGGCTCATCCCGCTCACCGGCCTCACGACGCCGTTCCTCGCGTACGGCGGGTCGTCGCTGGTCTCGAACTGGATCGTCGTCGGCCTGCTGCTGCGGATCTCGGACAGCGCGCGGCGGCCG
>DASQJO010000044.1:0-4188 GCA_035630955.1 Kineosporiaceae bacterium | reverse complement strand
CGCCGCCCAACAGCATGGGTACGCCCTGGCTCAGGAACAACGTGGCCAGGAAGTTCCGCTTCTGCTGCTCCCGCAGCTTGTGCACTTCGGGATGATCGGTCTCGCCCTCGACCCCGCAGTTCCACGAACGATTGTGGCTCTCGCCGTCGTTGTTGTTCTCGCCGTTGGCCTCGTTGTGCTTCTCGTTGTAGGAGACGAGGTCGTTGAGCGTGAAGCCGTCGTGGGCGGTGACGAAGTTGATGCTCGCCACGGGACGCCGTCCCGAGTGCTGGTAGAGGTCGGCGGAGCCGGTGATCCGGCTGGCGAACTCGCCGACCGTGTCGCCCTCGCCCCGCCAGAAGTCGCGGACCGTGTCGCGGTACTTGCCGTTCCACTCGGTCCACAGCGCCGGGAAGTTGCCGACCTGGTAGCCGCCCTCGCCGACGTCCCACGGCTCGGCGATCAGCTTCACCTGGCTCACCACCGGGTCCTGGTGCACCAGGTCGAAGAACGTGGCCAGCCGGTCGACGGCGTGCAGCTCGCGGGCCAGGGTGGCGGCGAGGTCGAAGCGGAAGCCGTCCACGTGCATGTCGGTCACCCAGTAGCGCAGCGAGTCCATGATCAGCTGTAGCACGTGCGGGTGCCGCATGAGCAGGCTGTTGCCGGTGCCGGTGGTGTCGTAGTAGTGCGCGGGGTCGCCGTCCACGAGGCGGTAGTAGGCGGCGTTGTCGATGCCGCGGAAGCACAGCGTCGGGCCCATGTGGTTGCCCTCGGCCGTGTGGTTGTAGACCACGTCGAGGATGACCTCGATGTCGGCCTCGTGCAGGGCCCGCACCATCGCCTTGAACTCCTGCACCTGCTGGCCGCGCTGGCCCGCGGAGGAGTACGCGTTGTGCGGGGCGAAGAACCCGATGGTGTTGTAGCCCCAGTAGTTCGACAGGCCCTTGTCGAGCAGCGTCGTGTCCTGCACGAACTGGTGGACGGGCATGAGCTCGATCGCCGTGATCCCGAGATCCGTGAGGTGCTGGATGATGCTCGGGTGCGCGAGCGCGGCATAGGTGCCGCGGATCTCCTCGGGGACGCCGGGATGCGTCATCGACAGGCCCTTGACGTGGGCCTCGTAGATCACCGTCTCGTGGTACTCCCGGTGCGGGGAGCGGTCGTTGCCCCAGTCGAAGAAGGGGTTGACGACGACGGACAGCATCGTGTGGCCCAGGCTGTCCTTGTCGTTGAACGTGTCGGCGCCGTCGAACCGGTACGAGAACAGCGCCTCGTCGCCGTCGATCTGGCCCTCGATCGCCTTCGCGTAGGGGTCGAGGAGGAGCTTGTTGGGGTTGCACCGCTGACCCGCCCCCGGGTTGTACGGCCCGTGCACCCGGTACCCGTACCGCTGCCCCGGGCCGATCCGCGGCAGGTACACGTGCCAGACGAAGCCGTCCACCTCCGGCATGAGGATCCGCTGCTCCGCGCCGGCGCCGTCGATGAGGCAGAGCTCCACCCGCTCGGCCACCTCCGAGAACAGGGCGAAGTTCGTGCCGGCGCCGTCGAAGGTCGCGCCGAGCGGATACGGATTACCGGGCCAGGTTTCCATGACGTCCCAACAGGAGTGAACGGTGAGCGCTTCATTGTGCCGGTCGGCGAGGTCGATCTCGCGTCGAGAGGGCCCCGCCGGCCCTCACGCCGGGTCGGCCGGGAGCGCGCGATCGATGATCGCCAGCGTGCTCCGGCGTCCCACCGGCAGGGTCCCGAGGAGGGTGCCGCCGCCCCCGCTCACCCGGGTCGCCAGGAACGCCGACGCGACCTCCGTGGGTGCGTGCCGGACGAGCAGCGACGCCTGCAGGACGACGGCGAGCCGCTCGACCATCCAGCGGGCGCCGGCCTCGACGGCGGCCGGGTCACGCCGTGCCTCGCGCGACGCGGCCTGGAGGAAGCCGGCGACCTCGTCCATCGCCCGGTCCAGGCGCGGGTCCGCGCCGCGCGCACGGTCGACCTCCCCGAGCAGGACCTCCATCGAGCGGGGCTGCAGCGACATCGCCCGGAGCACGTCGAGCGCGGCGACGTTGCCCGTGCCCTCCCAGAGCGCCGCCACCGGCACGTCCCGGTACACCCGTGCGAGCGCGTTCTCCTCGACGTAGGCGTTGCCGCCGAGGCACTCCATCGCCTCGGCCACCACGAGGACGGCGCGCTTGCTCAGCCAGTACTTCGCCACCGGGACGCCGACCCGGAGAAGGTCGGTCTCGCCGGCCTCGACGGCGGCCGCGAGCCGCATCGCGAGCACCGTCGCAGCCTCGCTCTCCAGGGCGAGGTCCGCGAGCACGTTCTGCATGAGCGGCTTGTCGGCGAGCGGCGACCCGAAGGCCTCCCGGCTCCGGGCGTGGTGCACGGCGCGGACGACGCCCTGGCGCATGAGCCCGGTCGCGACGAGCACGCTGTCCAGGCGGATCGCCGAGATCGTGCCGAGCAGCGTCCGCAGGCCGCGGCCCTCCTCGCCGACCCGGACCCCCCACGTGTCGTCCAGCTCGACCTCGGCGGCGGCGCTCGACCGGTTCCCGAGCTTGTCCTTGAGCCGGACCAGCCGCCAGGTGTTGCGGCGGCCGGTCTCGAGCACGCGTGGGACGGCGAACAGCGTGAGCCCCGCCGGGGCGTGCGCGAGGACGAGGAAGAGGTCGCTCATCGGCGCCGAGACGAACCACTTGGAGCCGCTCAGCCGGTAGGTGTCCCCGCCCTCCACCGGACCGCCCGGGTCGGCGCTCGCGACGGTCGTGCTGCCGCGCAGGTCGCTGCCGCCCTGGCGTTCCGCGACGGCGAGGCCGGCCAGGCAGCCCAGCTTCTCCGCGGGCACCCGCAGTCCCGACTCGTACGCCCGCGACGCGAGCCGAGGCAGCCACACCGCCTCCAGCTTCTCCTCGGCGCGCAGCGCGGGGACGGCGGCGTACGTCGAGGAGAGCGCGCCGAGGTGCCCGGTCTCGGTCTGGGACCAGACGACCAGCGCGGCGGCGCGGGCCACGTGGGCGGCGACCGGCGCCTTGTCCTCCCAGGCGGTCGCCGTCATGCCGGCCCGCACGGCGTGCTGCAGGAGCCGGTGCCACGCGGGATGGTGCTCGACCTCGTCGATCCGGCGCCCGACCGGGTCGTGCGTCCGCAGCGTCGGCGGGTGGCGGTCGACGAACTCCGCCCACCGTGCCGTCCGGTGGGTGCCGGCCAGCCGGCCGAGGTCGCCGAGCCGCACCAGGTGCTCGCCCGCCCCGTGCCGCTCCACCGCCTCGGCGAGCGCCAGGTGGGTGCCGAAGAGGTCGAGGTCGACGGGCGCCGGGACGAGGTTCAGTCCGTCGTCGCTGTCGGCCACGCCGCCACCGTAGCGACCCGTCACCGGGTGGGGACAAACGAGCACGCGCCGCTGCGGGCGCGCCGGACATCGGCGACGGTGCGGGACGGATACGGTACGGAGCGTGTCCAGACCCTCTCCGGACGCGTCCGCCGCGCACGCCGTCGGGCTCACCCCCGTCGTCGCCGGAACCTTCCGGACGTGCCTGCGCCACCGCGTCACGGGGCTCGCGGCGGAGGCAGGCTTCTTCGCCCTGCTCTCGCTGCCGTCGTTCGTGCTCGGGCTCGTGGCCTCCGCCGGATACGTCGGGCGAGGCCTCGGCACCGATCTCGTGGGGGACCTGCGCGACCGGATCGCCCAGCTCGCGGCCACCGCCCTGACGCCGGACGTCGTACACGGCGTCATCCTGCGGACGTTCGACGAGGTCGTCCTCGCGGGGAGACCGGAGATCGTGTCGGTCGGGTTCCTGCTGTCTGTCTGGTCGGGGTCGCGCGCGCTGAACGTCTACCTCGACACGATCTCGATCATGTACGGGCTGGGCGGACGCCGGGGCATCGTGCGGACCCGGCTGTTGTCGCTGCGGCTCTACGTGGTGGCGCTCGCGGTCGCCGTCGTCGTGCTCCCGCTGTTGCTGCTCGGCCCCGGCCTGCTCGAGGGCGTCGCACGCGACAGCCTCGGCCCGCAGACGGCCTCGCCGGTCTGGCTCGCCCTCCTGTACTGGGCGGTGCTCGTGCTCGTGGCCGTCGCCGGACTGGCCACGCTCTACCACGTCGCTCCGCCGGTGCGGGCCCCGTGGCGGCGCTGCCTGCCCGGCGCCGGCCTCGCGCTGGCCCTCTGGCTCGGCGCCAGCGTCGCGCTCCGGGCGGTGGTAGGCGGCCGGGTCG
>DASQJO010000043.1:0-10621 GCA_035630955.1 Kineosporiaceae bacterium | reverse complement strand
GACCTGCCCGCGCCCGGACCGCTCGCGTTCGTGCAGGGCGGCGAGGGTGCCGATGCAGGCGAAGGTGGCGGCGAGGGAGTCGCCGATGGAGATGCCGGCGCGCGAGGGGGCCCGGTCGGGCTCGCCGGTGACGTACCGGAGGCCGCCCATCGCCTCGCCGATCGAGCCGTACCCGGCGCGCGGCGCGTACGGTCCGGACTGCCCGAAGCCGGTGACCCGGGTGAGGATCAGCCGGGGGTTGTCCGCGCTCAGCCGGTCGTAGCCGAGGCCCCAGCGCTCGAGCGTGCCGGGTCGGAAGTTCTCGACGAGCACGTCGGCGGTCGCGGCGAGCCGGCGGACGAGGTCCTGTCCCTCGCTGGTGCGCAGGTTCACCGTCACGGACTTCTTGTTGCGTGCGACGACCGGCCACCACAGGGACTGGCCGTGCGGCTTCTCGCGGCCCCACTGCCGCATCGGGTCGCCGCTGCCGGGCGGCTCGATCTTGATGACCTCGGCGCCGAGGTCGCCGAGGAGCTGGCCGCAGAACGGGCCGGCGAGCAGCTGCCCGGTCTCCACGACCCGGACGCCGGTCAGCGGGCCCTCCGCCGCCTCCGCCTGCGGGAGCGACGAGGCGTCGCGGGTCACGACGCGACGCCCTTCGCCGGCGCGGCGTCCTTCGCCGGCGCGGCGTCCTCGCGGAGCGAGCGGAGCAGCACGGCGCGCGCGGCGAGCACGTGCGAACGCATCACGGACTCCGCCCACGTCCCGTCGCCGACGCGGAGCGCGTCGACGATCTCGTGGTGATGGGCGTGGCTGCGGGCGAGCGCCTCGGGCGTGTAGCGCTGGTAGGTCCGGAGCACGAGCGGCACCTGGACGACGCCCTTGAGCGTCTCCCTCAGCCGTCCGCTGCCCGACGCGCTGACGATGAGGGCGTGGAACTCGCCGTTGAGGGCGGCGAGGTCGGCGAAGTCGCCCGGCGGCCGGTGCCCGAGCGAGGGGTCGACGGTGACCATCTCGTCGGCCAGTGCGGCCAGCCGGTCGAGCTGCTCGGGTGAGATCCGGCCGGCGGCCCGGCGGGCGCCGAGGCCCTCGAGGGCGGCGCGGAGCTCGTAGGTCTCGTCGAGGTCGTCGGCGGTCCAGGCGCGAACGCGGGCGCCACGGTTCGGCAGGAGCTCGACCAGGCCCTCGGACCCCAGCCGGCGCAGCGCCTCGCGAATCGGCGTCCGCGACAGCCCGAGGTCGCCGGCCACCTCGATCTCGCCGAGCCGCTCCCCCGGTGTGCGCCTCCCGTCGAGGATGCCCGCGCGGAGAGCCGTGTAGGCGAGGTCGGCGGCTCGGCTCACGTCGGCGGCTCCCGGTGACGGCGGGCGTCGAGGTCCGGCCGTCGATGTGTTCCGCACCACATCGCCGGGGCCGGATTGCATGCAACCTAGGGGTGAACTGTGGACGGGGGCAAGAGTTGTCCGCGGATTGTATGCAGGTTCCACCAGTGGTGATCATGCAATCCGCGTCGATCTGTAGCCGTCCGGCTACGGACCCGCCTGGACGCGCGCGATCAGCGAAAGGGTTAGGCGGCGGACGTGAGGGCCGCGGCGAGGCGGCGGTAGCCGGGCAGCGGGTCGGCGCCGGGCTCGACGAGAAGCTGCAGGCAGACGTGGTCGGCGCCGAGATCCAGGTGCTCGCGCAGACGCGCCACGACGGCCGCCTCGTCACCGTGCGCGACGAGCGCGTCGACGAGGGCGTCCGAGCCGCCGTCCTCCAGATCGGCGTCCGTGAAGCCGAGCCGGAGCCAGTTGTTCCGGTAGTTGACCATCCCGAGGTACGTGGCGAGAGCGGAGCGGGCCAGCGCACGCGCCCGCGCGGGATCGACGTCCAGGACGACGTGCTGCTCGGGCGCGATCAGCGGACCGGCCCCGAGCAGCTCGCGGGCCGAGCGGGTGTGCTCGGGTGTCGTGAGGTACGGGTGCGCGCCGGCGGTCCGCTCGGCGGCGAGCCGCAGCACCTTGGGACCGAGCGCGGCGAGGGCGAGATCGTCCTTCGGCACACCGGCCCCGTCGAGCGCGTCGAGGTACTCCACGAGCGCCTCGTACGGACGCCGGTAGCGGTCGCCCGTCGCCTCGGGGTGCCCGACGCCGATCCCGAGCAGGAAGCGGGCGGGGTACCGCGCGGCGATGCGGTGGTAGGAGCGGGCGACCTCGGCGGCGGGTGACGCCCAGATGTTGACGATGCCGGTCGCGACGACGAGTTCGTCGGTGGCGTCGAGCAACTGCTCGGACTGGGCGAGGTCGGCGCGCGGCGAGCTACCGATCCAGAGCGCCCCGTAGCCGAGCGCCTCCAGCTCGGCCGCGAGCTCGGGCGAGGCGGCCGCGCCGCGGGCCCAGACACCGAACGCGCCGAGGGACCGGCTCACGCCTTCCCCGTGCCCCGGTCGGCACGCTGCCGGCGGAGCGCGGCCCAGAGCAGCCCTGCCAGCAGGGCCGCGAACGCCGAGAGCGCGACGGTGGGTGGGTCCGCGAGCCTGTTGCGTGCGGACGCGGCGGCCTCCGTGGCCGCCCGTCGGGCGAGCGTCAGCCGCGACGGCGCGGGCCCCTCCCCCACCGGCAGGCCGCTGCGTGAGCGTTCGCCGCTGTACGGGATGCCGTAGTGCCGGTAGAGGCGGGCCTCCTCGTCCGGCGTGATGTGCCGCCTGTCGACCACGCCGGGCGCCTTCGCGACGTCGTCCCGGTGGACCAGCACGCGGATCTGCCCGTCGGCCTCCACCGCGCCCTGCAGCGGCAGGAAGAACGTCGCCTCACCGAGCCGCGTCGTGGCCCACTCCGGCAGGCCCGTCGCGTCGTCGGTGTACACCTGCGTGACCGTGCCGATGGGCTGGCCCGTGCGGTCGACGAGGAGCTTGCCGCCCCACGACTTGACCTGCTCGGGGTTCGGCATCGCCATCGCCACCTCCAGGTGCGTTGCGTCAGGTGCGTTGCGTCAGGTGCGTGCGTCGCAAGCGTCCGCCGGCCGCGATCACGGCCGGCTCCGACATGTTTGTACCGCGGCACCCCCCACCTTTCGCGGTGATCATGCAAACCGGTCCGATCATGCCGGTCCGATCATGCCCGGCGCGCGCCTCGTGGGGAATCGGGCGTGGACGTGTGGACGGGCCCACCCCGCCGACGGGCCGTCAGGCGTAGAGCTCCGGCTCGATCTCGTTGATCTTCACGAGCAGCCCGTCGGGGCTCGTGACCTGCAGCTGCCGGCCGAAGCCCTCGTCCGACGTCGGTCGCGCGATCGGCACCCCGGCGTCCCGGAGCTTCTCCTCGAGCCGCTCCAGCCCGCCCTCGACGGCGAAGTTCAGCTCGACCGCGCCTTCGCCCTGCTCCGGGTTCGCCGGGTGGGCGAGCAGGCCGATCTCGGCCCCGCCGATCCGCAGCAGCACCCAGTCGCCGTCGCGGCTCCCGTTGAGGACGTCGGCCCCGAGGGCCTCGTAGAACGCGACGGCGGCAGGCATGTTCGCGACGTGCACCATCGGCTGCAGGTGGACGGCGGGAGCGGACTCGGTCATGACGGACTCCTCGGCGAGGTAGCGGTCGAGCACCTGGGCGACGAGATCGGACAGCGACAGCTGGACGGTCGATCGAGTGGTGCTTCACCCGGCGCAGGAGGTCCGTCGGAAGCATGACGTCGAACTGCTGCCTGGCGACTACGACATGATCCTGGATTTCTAGACCTCGGGCGGCAATGTGCCGTCGAGCGTGATCTCGCCGAGGTCCTCCAGACGTGGTCGCCCCGGCCCCGACCGGTCGGCGACGAGCACGAGACGGTCGGCGGTCCACGCCGCCTCGAGCGGAACGCCGCCGAGCTCCCGCGGCACCCGGCCGCTGGCCAGCACGAGCTCGGCGTGGAACGGCTGCGGATGCGTCACCGGGACGAGGGGCGCGGTCGCCTCGAACACGACGGCTCCGATCTCCTCCAGCCCGGCGACGCGGACGCCGAGCCATTGCCCGCCCGGCCGGATCGTCGCGGGGCCCAGCCGGCACGCGACCGGCGGTGCCCCGTCGAGCTCGGCGCCGAGCGCGTCGAGCAGCGGCTTCACCAGCTCCGGGGCGACGTGACCGAGCGGCCGCACCTTGACGATCCAGCGCTCGGACGGCGACCAGTGCACCTCGGGCAGCGGCGGACGCGGCAGCGCCCGGACCACGGACATCACGTCGTCCGGAAGCCGGACGGCGACGGACATCCGCGTCACGGCTGCGGCGGACCGGGTGGCGGGGGCGGTGAGCCAGGCGGAGGCGGCGGCGGGATGGTCGCCAGCGGCGGTGCGTCCTCCGGCCACACGAGCAGCACCGGGCACGGCGCGTGGTCGACGACGAACCGGGTCGGCGGCGCCAGGCTGCGCGGCCCGAGCCGGGTGTGGTCGCCGTCGCGGACGGCGACGAGCAGATCGGCGTCCGCCACCGCGGCCACGACCTCGCGCTCGACCGGGCCACTGCGTCGACGGCGGTCGGCGGCGCGTCCGAGGCGGGCGGCCGCGGCGTCGAGCAGCGCCTCCTGCGCGGCGAGCGCGGCGGACGCGACGACCTCCCCGACGTCGCCCCCGCGGCGGCCGCGGCCCAGCAGACCCGCCTGCCCGGCGTCCGCACCCGAGGCCCACCGCGGGTCGACGACGTGCAGCAGCGCGACGTCGGCGTCCGGCGGCACGAGACGCAGCGCGGCGTCCACCCCTGCCTGCCAGGTCCCCTCGGCCAGCCATACGACGACCCTCATGACGCGCCCCACAGTGTCAGCCCGGTCCACAGCGCCGCCACCCCCGCGAGCAGGCAGGCGGGCACGGTGAGGACGCCGAGCCGCAGGAACTCCCCGGTGGCCGGGGCCGCGTCGCGCACGTGCAGGATCTGCCGCCACAGCAGCGTCGCGAGCGACCCGACGTACGTGAGGTTGGGCCCGACGTTGACGCCGACGAGCACGGCCAGCACGAGTCCCGGCATATGCGCGACGGCGGGCAGCAGCACGAGCGTGGCCGGCAGGTTGTTGAGGACGTTCGCCAGCAGCGCCGCCACCCCCGCCGCGACGAGCAGCCCGCCGAGCCCGGCGTCGTGCGGGGCGAGCGCGGAGACGACGCGGTCGAGCCCGTGCTGCCGGACGGCGAGCACGACCAGCGCGAGCCCGAGCACGAAGGCGAGGAACGGCGGGTTCGTCTCGAGCAGCAGCGGACCGGCGTCGCGCGGGGAACGCCGCAGCCGCGGCACCGCGAGCAGCAGCGCTCCAGCGGCCGCAGCCCACGCCGGCTGCAGCCCCAGCTGCTCCACGACGGCGAACCCGGCGAGCGTCAGGCCGAGCACGGTCAGCGCCCATCGCGGAGCCCGCACCGGCCGCGCCCGCGCGGGCCGGGCCGGCGTCCCCAGGTCGGCCGCGAAGAACAGCCGGAACACCGCGTACTCGACGGCGATCACGGCGATCCACGGCAGCGCCATGAGCTCCGCGAAGGCGACGAAGCTCAGCCCGCTGGCGGCGAACGCGAGGAGGTTGGTGAGGTTGGAGACGGGCAGCAGCAGGGACGCCGAGTTCGCCAGGTGCGTGCAGGCGTAGACGTGCGGCCGGGGCCGGACGCCGACCGCGGCGGCGGTCGCGAAGACGACGGGCGTGAGGAGGACGACGGTGGCGTCGAGGCTCAGGACGGCGGTCACGATGGCGGCGACGCCGAACACCGTCCCCAACAACCGCACCGGGCTGCCCGCACTCAGCCGGGCGGCGACGCCTCCCGCATACCGGAAGACGCCCTCGGCGTCCGCGAGGTGCGCGAGCACGAGCACCGCCGCGAGGAACGCCACGGTCGGCAGCAGCGACGCGACCTCCGACCGCGCGGCGGACCAGGACACGAGCCCGGTCGCGACGACGAGCACCCCGGCGGGCACGGCGACGACGGCCTCCGGCAGTCCGCGGGGTCGCACGACCGCGAAGGCCAGGACCGCGGCGAGCAGGACGAGTGCCACGGCCAGCTGCACGGGCGCAGCCTACGGAGGGCCACCGCCGGGAGCGCGGCGACGAGCGGATCGTCGTCTCAGCCGGTCACGAGCCGCACGAGGAGCAGGCCGTTGAGCACCACGACCAGCGCGGACGCCACGGCGGCGGCCACGGTCGTGCCGCGGGCGTCCGCGAGATCGCCCATGACGTCGCGGCGCCGGCCCAGGAGCACCAGCGGGACCAGCGCGAACGGGATCCCGAACGACAGCACGACTTGGGAGACGACGAGCGCCCGGGTGGCGTCGATGCCGAGCACGAGCACGACCAGCGCGGGCACGAGGGTGAGCAGGCGGCGGGCGAGCAGCGGGGCGCGCCGGCGCAGGAACCCCTCCATGACGACCTGCCCGGCGTAGGTGCCGACGCCGGCCGAGGCGAAGCCGCTCGCCAGCAGCGCGAGCGCGAACGCGGTGGCGGCGGGGGCGTCGAGCAGCCGACCGAGCGCGGCGTGCGCGCCCTCGAGGGTGTCGAGGTCCGGCAGCACGCTGCCGTGGAAGAGCCGCCCGGCCAGGACGAGCATGCCGAGGTTGACCAGCCCGGCGACCGACATCGCGACGAGCACGTCGATCCGGTGCGCCCGCAGGTAGCGGCGGACGTCGGGGCGGGCCTCGCCGCGCTGCTGGGTCAGCGCGCCGTGCAGGTAGATGACGTGCGGCATCACGGTGGCGCCGAGGATGCCGGTGGCGAGCACGAAGGCGTCGTCGCCGGGCAGGTCCGGCACGAGGCCGCGGGCGACGCCGGCGGCGTCCGGCCGGACGAGCACGAGGTTGTAGGCGAAGCCGGCGAGGATGGTGAGGAGCATCCCGCCGACGACGTACTCGAAGGTCCGCTGCCGCCGCCCGGAGAGGGTGAGCAGCGCCATCGCGACGGCGGCGGTGAGGACGCCGCCGGCCACCGGGGGCACGCCGAAGAGCAGGTTCAGCGCCACGGCGCCGCCGAGGACCTCCGCGAGGTCGGTGGCCATCGCGACGATCTCCGCCTGTACCCACAGCCCGAGGCTGACCGGGCGTGGGAAGTGCAGCCGGCAGAGCTCGGGCAGGTTGTGGCCGGTGGCGAGGCCGAGCTTGCCGGAGAGGGTCTGGATGAGCATCGCCAGCCCGCTGGCGGCGACGACGACCCAGGCGAGGGCATACCCGGCGCTGGCGCCGGCCGCGGTGTTGGTCGCGAAGTTGCCCGGGTCGACGTAGGCGATCGACGCGACGAACGCGGGCCCGAGCAGCGCGAGCAGGCGGCGGCGCGACGGCGCGAACCCGTCCGTGGGTGGCCGGCGCTCCCGCCTGAACGGGCCGGGAACGAGGTCGGCGATCGTCACGGGCGCCCTCCTGTCGTCGGAGGGGCCGTTCCCCGTGGGCGGCCGGTCAAGCCCCCACCGAGGATCAGGGCACGAGAACGAGCTTCCCGACCACGCCGCCCGACGCGAAGCGCCGGAAGGCCTCGGCGCCCTGCTCCAGCGGAGCCGTCTCGAACCGGGGCACCGGCAGCTCGCCGGAGGCGAACCGCGGCAGCAGCCGGGCCAGCCCCGCACCGTCGGGATGGACGCTGATGACGGTCGGCTCGATGCCCCGGACGCCGCCCGGCACCGCGTTCGGCGTCGCGGACACGAACATGCCGCCGTCGGCGAGCAGCTCCATCGCGGCGGCGCCGGCGTCCCCGCCGACGAAGTCGAAGACGGCGTCCGGTGCGGGCAGGCCTGCCTCCCGCTGCTGGGCGCCGAGGTCGCGGGCGCGGTCGAGCGGGGTCCCGCCCGCGGCCCGGGTGCGCTCGCCGTCCGCGGTGCCCGCCGAGCCGGAGACGACGAGCCCGTCCGCCACGCCGAGGGCGACGACGGCCGAGCCGACGGCGCCGCCGGCCCCGACGACCAGGACGTGCGCGCCGCGCGGCCGGGCGGCGGTGTCGAGGGCCAGGCGCGCGGTGAGTGCGGTGACGCCGAGGGTGGCGGCGGCTTCGTCCTCGAGCCCGTCCGGGATCGGCGCGAGGGCACTCTCGGGCAGGGCGACGCGCTCGGCGAACACCCCGACGCCCGCCCACGGCTGCGCCACGAACCCGGCGACCCGCTGCCCGGTGTCGGCGCGGACGCCGGCGACGTCCCAGCCGAGCACCTGCGGAAAGCCGGTCTGCCCGCCGCCGCCCGCGAACGCACCGTACGTCGTCGCGATGTCCCACGGACCTGTGGCCGCGGCGCGGACCTCGAGCAGCACGCCTCCGTCACCGCCCTCGGGCTCGGGGACGTCGCGGACGGCGACCGCGTCGGGACCGGAGAACGACTCGAGCACGAGGGCACGCACGGCGATCACGCTAGTGATGCCCACGTTCCGGCGCGCGCCGGAACGGGGTGTAACGCCTCCGCGCGGGGGGCGATGGAGGTGGCGAGTCCGGTGCCGTCCGAACCCCCGAGCGGGCGGCGCCGGACTCCTCGCGTGTCAGCGGACGGGTGCGACGTCCGTGTGGGTCTCCTGGTAGCGCAGGCTCTGCAGCTCGTGCAGCGCGATCGGGCACCGGCCGAGCGGGCACGAGGCGTCGGGGTCGACGAGCACGCGGGTGGCGATCCGGCCGAAGCGGTCGGCGCGGGCGGTGGTCATGACCGTGGGGCCGACGAGGACGTCCACCGAGGACCCCGGCCCGAAGCAGCGGCCGCTCACGCGCAGCGCGACCCCGCCCGGCTGCGTCGCCGACGCGACCGCCACCGTCGGCTCCGGACCGCACTCGGCCGGCGGCGAGGGGCGGTCGAGCGCGCGGTCGAGCTGCACGGCGTTGACGAAGGTGCCGCCGCTCCCGACGTTCGGCAGCACCGCGTGCCCTTCCCGCAGCTCGGCCGCCGTGACGCCGGTGACCGTGAGGCTGGCGGCGACCACGGCGAGCGCGACCACCGCCGCCGCCCGGCGCAGGCCGGCGGGCCGTAGCAGCGCGGCCCCCGCCGCGAGCGGCAGGACGACGGCGAGCACGAGGGCGCCCGTCCGGCCCACGCCGAGCAGGTGACCGAGCACCGCCCCGGCGAGGGCGGCGACGAGCGCGACGACGAGGTGGACGGAGCGCAGGTCCTCGACCGGCTCGGCCGGCGCCGCAGGGCGGTCACCCGCGGGCGGCATGAGCGTGGTCACACCGCGCGGGTAGGCGGCCTCGGCCGGCGTGGACCGGCGCGGCGTCGGGACGGCGTGCGCGGGCAGGACCCGGAACTGCAGCTCGACGTCGGCGAGGGTGAGGCGGTCGCCGTCCGTGAGCATCGCGTTGCCGGCGACGCGGCGCCGGTTGACGTAGGTCCCGTTGAGCGACCCGAGGTCCTCGACGCCGAAGAGCTCCCCGTGCGCCCACACCCGGGCGTGCCGGCGGCTCACCCGCGGACTCGGCAGGATCACGTCGCAGTCGTCCTCGCGACCGACCACGACCTGCAGGTCGACGACCGCCAGCGGACGGTCCGCCGCTCCCGGCAGTCCCGTGACGAGCAGGACGCCGACCGTGCCGGCGCGTGCCGGCGCCTCCCCCTGGTACCCGATCCGCTCGTCCATGCCCGCCCCCTTGCCGCCGCCGAGGCGCTCCCGCCCTCGCCGACCGCCGCCACCGCAGCCGATTCATCGTCCGCGTCCACAGATGTGCTGGTCAAGGACGATTCGGTAACGCTTCTCCCTCTAGGGTGCGACGCGTGACCCCGTCGGGACAGCTCGAAACGCCGCCGTCGACGAACACGGAGTCCGACGGGCTTCCGGAGATTCCGGCGTCCGCCCTGCACGTCTACGCGCTGCCGATGACGGAGAAGTTCCGAGGCATCACAGTTCGTGAGGGCGTGCTGGTCGAGGGGCCTCGCGGGTGGGGCGACTTCTGCCCGTTCACGGAGTACGACGACGCGGACGCCGCCACGTGGCTGGCGACGGCGGTGGAGGCCGCGTGGCACGGGTGGCCCTCGCCGGTCCGCGAGCACGTCCCCGTCAACGCGATCGTCCCGGCGGTGTCGCCCGAGCGCGCGCACGAGCTCGTCCTGCGCTCGGGCTGCCGCACGGCGAAGGTGAAGGTGGCGGACGCGGCGGGCTCCCTGGGGGCGGACGCCGACCGCGTCGTCGCCGTCCGCGATGCGCTCGGGCCGGGCGGACACGTCCGCGTGGACGCGAACGGGCGGTGGACGGTCGAGGAGGCGGTGCGGGCGCTCGAGGTGCTGGACGGGGCGGCCGAGGGCCTGCAGTACGCCGAGCAGCCCTGCGCGAGCGTCGCGGAGCTCGCGGAGGTGCGCCGCCGCTCGCACGTGCGGATCGCGGCCGACGAGTCGATCCGGCGCGCCGGGGACCCGCTGGCGGTGGCACGCGCACGCGCCGCCGACGTGGCCGTCCTCAAGTGCACGCCGCTCGGCGGCGTCCGGCGCTCGCTCGCCCTCGTCGCCCAGGTCGAGGCGATCGCCGAGCTGCCGGTCGTCGTCTCGTCCGCGCTGGAGACGAGCGTGGGCCTGGCCGCCGAGCTGGCGCTCGCGGGGGCGCTTCCCCGGCTCGAGCTGGCCTGCGGCGTCGGCACCCTCGCGCTGCTCGCCGGCGACGTCGTCGCAGAACCGGTCGCGCTCGTGGACGGCGCGCTCCCGGTGCCGGCGTGCCCACCGGCCCCGGACCCCGCGCTGCTCGCACGCTGGGAGCAGCGGGACCCGGCGCGTCGGCGCTGGTGG
>DASQJO010000042.1:0-11078 GCA_035630955.1 Kineosporiaceae bacterium | reverse complement strand
AGGTGCGGCAGGCGCTGTCCGTCGGGGTCGATGCCGGCCTTGTCCAGCGTCTCGCCGAGCTCGGCCCGGGTCAGCGGCCCCCGCTCGGCGATCGCGGCGGCCAGCACGTCGGTGGCCTCGGCCCGCACGGCGGCGGGCAGGTCCAGCTCGCGCCAGCGGCCCGCGCAGGACGCGGCCACCCGCGGCCCGGTCAGCGCGAGCAGGTCGCGCAGCTCCTCGGGCGGCACGAAGTGCCAGGTCGGGCGCAGCACGTGGGTGCGGAGGAAGGCGCCGGCGTCGAACGCCGCCGCGAGCTCGTCGCGACCGATCCCCGGGGCGCGCTGCGCGAGCGACCACAGCGCGGGCTCGTGGTCCTGCGACTGCACCGCGCCGAGCCAGCGGACGACGGCGGCGCCGCCGGCCCCGGTCGCCTCGAACGCGGCGCCCGTGAGCCGCTGGCTCCGCAGCCGCCACCGGCGCAGGTCGTCCTCGTGCATGCCCCGACCCTAGGTCCCGGCACCGACAGCGGGCGCCGCTCACGTAGGCTCCTGAGCCCTGACGAGGGAGGCGGCATGACGGCGGAGAGCACCACACGACGGCTCACCGGGACCGACCCGCGGACCGGCCGCAGCGTCGGCACCGGCGTCCCCGAGGCCGGCCCGGCGGAGGCCGCCGCGGCGGCCCGCGCCGCGGCCGAGGCCCTGCGCACCCGTCCGGAGCGGGGCGAGCCCGGCGGCTTCGACGACGCCGTGCTTCTCGAGGCGGTCGCCGCCGGCCTGGACGAGGTCACCTCGGACCTCGTGGCCGTCGCCGAGCAGGAGACGGGCCTGGCGCCGGAGCGTCTCCGCGGTGAGGTCGCCCGGACCGTCGCCCAGCTCCGGGCGTTCGCGGACGCCGCCCGCACGGGCCTGCTCGCGGACGCGATCATCGACACCGCCCGGACCGACCCGCCGCGGCCGGACCAGCGGCGGGTCGCGCGTCCGCTCGGCCCCGTCGCCGTCTTCTCCGCCTCGAACTTCCCCTTCGCCTTCAGCACAGCCGGCGGCGACACGGCCTCCGCGTTCGCGGCCGGCTGCCCCGTCGTCCTCAAGGCGCATCCGGACCATCCGGCGACGTCGCTCCTCACGGGCGAGGCCGTCGAAGCCGCCGTCCGAACCGCGGGTGCTCCAGCTGCGTGGTTCCAGGTGCTGCACGGCGGGTCCGTCGAACTCGGGCAGGCGCTCGCGACCGCCCCCGAGATCGCGGCGGTGGCGTTCACCGGGTCGTTGCGCGGGGGCCGGGCGCTCTTCGACGCCGCCGCGCGCCGTGAGGTGCCGATCCCGGTCTTCGCCGAGATGGGCAGTCTCAACCCGGTCGTCGTCACGCCGGCAGCGCTCGCCGCCCGCGGCGCCGAGATCGGGCGCGCGCTCGCGGGCACCGTCCTGGGGAGCGCGGGTCAGCTGTGCACCAAGCCGAACCTCGTGCTCGCCGTCGAGGGACCCGGCCTCGACGACCTCGTCGACACCATGACGGCGTCCCTGCGCGCGGCGCCCGAGCTGGTCATGCTCACCGCCAGGCTCCGCGACGGCTTCGACGCGGCGTGGCGGCACCTCGCGGAGGCCGAGGGCGTCGACGAGCTCGTGCCGGCGTCCGCCCTGCCCCGCGACGGCGCCTGGGAGGCGCCGGGGCTCGCGCGGGTCGCCGCGTCGACCCTGACCGAGCGGCCGGACCTGCTCGAGGAGCGCTTCGGACCGGGCACGGTGCTCGTCGTGGCGCGGGACGCCGGGGAGCTGGAGCGGCTCGTCCCGCGCCTGCCCGGGACGTTGACGGGCACGCTGCACGCCGAGCCGGGGGAGGCCGAGGCCCCGCGGCTGGCCCGCGCGCTGGCCGGCGTCTCCGGCCGGCTGGTGTGGAACGGAGTCCCCACCGGGGTGACCGTGGGCCACGCGACCGTGCACGGCGGTCCCTACCCGGCGACCACCGCGCCGTCGACGACGAGCGTCGGCATGACCGCGGCGCGACGGTTCCAGCGGCCGGTGGGGTACCAGGACTGGCCCGACCCGCTGCTGCCGGCGGAGCTGCAGGACGCGAACCCGCTCGGCATCGTGCGGCTCGTCGACGGGACCTGGACCGCGGATCCCGTCAGGCGGGGATGACGGCGTGGCGGTCCGCGTGGGTCGACGTCGCCGTCGTCGGGGCGCAGGTCGGGCACGACGCGGCGGTCGTGCACGCCCCGGCGCGGGACGTGCACGACCGCCGCTGGAGGGCCGGCGTCAGGCCCGGGTGTAGGCACCCGCCGCGAGCACGCCGTGAGGGTCGTACGCCGCCGTGATCTCGGTCAGCCGGGCGAGCGTCGCCGGGTCGTAGGCGCGCCGCGCCGACGCCGCGTCGTGCGGTGGGGCGAAGTTCGGCCACACCCGACCGGTGTCCCACGGCCGCAGGGCCGCCACGAGGCTCGAGGCGTGCTCCTCGACCCCCGGCATCCCCGCGATCCCGACCGCGAGCAGGCTGTAGGCCGCCGACCGGTGCGCGAAGGCGCTGGGGTGGTCGCCCTCGTACGCGTACGCGCCGCCGAGCTGCCGCAGCTCCACGAGGACCTGCGGGGATCCCGAGCCCGGCCCCGCCGCGCCGAGGAGCACCTCGGCGGCGTCGGTGTCGAACCCGGAGAGCAGGGTCGATACCTCGTGCGCGGGCACCGGGTCGAGCGGGTCCGTGTGCACGAGGTCGATCTCGGGGTAGGTGTGGACGCCGACGCTGTCCAGCACCGGTGTGGCCACCCGGCGGAGCCGCGCGAACCAGCGCTCGCCGTCCTCCGGGGACCCTGTCCAGAGGAACCGGACCGACAGCGTCATGCGCCCCGCGATCGGCTCGGGCACGCCCGGCATCTCGGGCATCTGGAAGATGCCGATCGAGGTGGTGCCTGCGAACGGCAGCTCCGCCGACCACTCCTGCCAGGCCGCGATGACGGCGGGCATGTCATCCGCCGCGAAGAAGGCCGACCCGCCGTAGAAGGTCGGCAGCTCGACGAGGTCGATCTCCATGGCCGTGACGATGCCGGCGGCCCCCTTTCCGCCGCGCAGGGCGAAGAAGAGGTCAGGATCGCTCTCGGGCGTCACCCGGTGGAACTCGCCGTCGCCGGTGACGACCTCGATCGCGCGCACCTTGTCGGCGTTGATGCCGTGCGTGCGAGCCATCGGGCCGACGCCGCCACCGGTGGTGTAGCCGACGATGCCGACGTCGGTGATGGAGCCGCTGACACCGGCGAGGCCGTGCGGGGCGACGTGCGGGACCAGGTGCGACCACTTCATGCCGGCACCGACCCGCGCCCAGCGCTCCCGCGGGTGGACGGTGATCTCGTCCAGTCCCTTGGTCGAGACGAGCAGATGGCCGGCCAGGGTGGACACGGCGCCGTGGCCGGTGGCCTGGACGCCGGCGGTGAGCCCGTGGGCACCGGCGAAGCGGACGGCCTGCACGACGTCCGCGGCGGTGCGGGCCTGCACGACCGCGGCCGGCCGCGTCGGGACGGCGAGGTTCCAGGGCGTGACGAGCGCGTCGTACTCGTGGTCGGCGGGCTCGTGGACCGCTCCGACGAGCCGGGAGCGGAGCTGGTCCAGCGGGGTGCGCTGGGTGGGGAGGACGAACTCCTCGGGAAGGTGGGTCGTGACGGCGGTCACCGTGGGCCTCCAGGTCTGGGCTGCTGATGGCGACCACCGTGCGGCCGCCCCCTTGAGACGGCCTTGCGTCCCGCTGACGGGGACGGATTCAGGTGCGGCTCAAGCGGGGCGCCGGTGACCGCCCATCCGCGACGCTCAGGCGTGCTGGCCGACGAAGCGGCCGAGCGGGTCCACGACGCGGCGCAGCGCCGACAGCCGGGCGTACACCTCGGGCGGGTAGGCGCGGCGGCGGTCGCTGAGGTCGTCGAGCATCGGCAGGTACTCGTGGTCCGTCGTCCACGGCTGCACGGCGGCGAGCAGCCGTGCGGCGTCCTCGCGCATGCCGGGCCACGTCGCCGGGTCCTCGTCCAGGCCGAGCCCGAGCACGAGGAACTCCCCCTGCAGGCAGGCGAGGGCGCCACCGTCCGGGTCGGGCCGTCCCAGGGCGCCGCCCAGCTGACGCAGCTCCGCGATGGTGAGCCGGTTGCCGGAGCCCGGACCGGCGGCGTCGAGCAGGGCGCCGATCGCCGCGTCGGGCAGGCCGGTGAGCAGGGCGCTGCTGGCGTAGCCCGGGCTGGGCCCCTCCGGCTCCAGGTGCATGCGCACCACGGAGGCGGCCGGGACCCTGGTCACCGTGTCGAACTCGGGGGCCAGCGAGCGCAGCGGCGCGAGCACCTCGGCGCCGTGGGCGTCCGTGCCCAGGACGGCGCCGTCGACGACGACGAGCCGGCGTCCGCGCAGCGGCGCGGGCACGCTCGGGAGCGGCGGGGCGTGCAGGACGCGGAAGGAGGTGGTGGCCGCGTCGGGCGCACCTGCGCACCAGGCGGCCCACGCCGGGAGCACCTGCTCGATCCGGGTCCAGTCCCACGCCAGGTAGCCGGCCACGACGCTGTCGATCGGGAAGAGCTGGAACTCGAGCGCCGTGACGACCCCCAGCGGCACGCCGCTGCCCCGCAGGCCCCAGAAGAGCTCGGGTTCGGACGTGGCGGTGGCGCGCACGAAGGTGCCGTCGGCGAGCACCACCTCGACGGCGGTGACCGCGTTGCACTGCAGCCCGAGCTCGCGGGCGTACCAGCCGAACCCGCCGCCGATCGTGTAGCCGACGACCCCGACGTCCGGGGACGAGGGATGCAGCCCGGCCAGGCCGACGGTGCCCGCGGCGTCCGTGAGGTCGCCCCACAGCACGCCGGCGCCGACCCGCACGATCCGCCGGTCCTCGTCGATCGAGAGCTCGCCGAGCGCCGCCGTCCGCAGCAGCACCGCCTCCCCCAGCCGCCCGTCGAGGGGCGCGGCCCCGTGCCCGGTGCCCTGCGGCGCCACCGCCAGCCCGGCCGCCGAGGCGGCGCGCAGCACGTCGGCCACCTCGTCGGGGAAGGCGGGATAGGCGACCGCCGCCGGGAAGGACCGGGCCTGCACGTTCCACGGGGCCCGGGCGAGGTCGTACCCGGGGTCCCCGGGCAGGTGCACCGCTCCGCCGCAGAGGCCGCGCAGCGTCTCCGCGCGTGCCTGCGCGGACGCCGGAGGCGGTGAGACGGTCATGCCTCCACCCTCCCCCGGCCGACTTGAGCCGAACTTGAACGATCGTGCTCGAGCGCCGCACGGACGGTGCCCGGCGTGAGGAACAGCTTCTGCGCGACCTCGTGCACGCCGAGACCCGCGCCGGCCAGCTCGAGGATGCGACGCACCGTCGACGAGACGGGAGGATCCACGTCGCAGGCGGAGTCCTCCACCACCTCGCCCCGATCCTGCAGCGCGGTGCACGCCTCGGCGAACACCCGCTGGGCGCCGCAGCGTCGCGCCCGTTCGGCTGCCGCTCGCAGCAGCGGGAGGGCCTCGCGGTCCGCGACGTCCGCGGATCGGCCCAGGGCGAGCTCGGCGCGGGCGCGCTCGAGCTCGGCAGTCGTCGTCGAGAGCACGTCCATGGCCTCCCGCAGATGCTCCAGCCCTGCGGCTCCCGCCAGCTCCCCCAGCCGGCGCAGTCCGGCACCCAGGAAGCTGGGCGCTCCCCAGCGGCGCAGCAGCACGAGTTCGTCCTCCTGCAGGGCGAGCGCCTCGTCGCGGCGCCCCAGGCCGGCCAGGGCCGCCGCCCGCAGGCCCAGCCGGGTGTTCCATGCGGGGTTGACCCCGCCGAGCGCGGGGTCCCCCGAGCCGTCGAGCAGCGTGAGGGCGTCACTCCAGCGGCCCTCGGCGAGCCGCAACCGCGCGACGGCGTGCCGCACGAGGCGGCGCCCCTCGCCTCCGGAGGCACCGGCCAGCGCGTCCTCCGCGACGGACCGGGCCGCCGCCAGGTCGCCGCTGTCCACGTGCGCGGCGACCAGGAAGGAGAGCGCGTAGTCGCGTCCGGTGCCGGACCCGCCCCACATGCGGTCCTGCTCGAGCATGGCCTCGAAGCACGCCACGGCCTCGGCGAGCTCGCCACGGCGCCACTGCCAGAGGCCTTGCCACAGGTTCACCGAGAGCGCGGTGAACAGCGATCCCCGCGCGTGGGCCTGCGCGCGGGCGCGCTCCCAGAAGTCCCCGAGGTCGTCGTCGGCCAGCATGCGGGCGTTCGCGGCGACCACCCAGAACAGCCCGCTGTCCACGGCGAGCAGCCGGTCCTCCCGCAGCGCGAACCGGGCCAGCTCCACGGCACGCCCCCGGTCCGCCCCCGCGCACGCCACCTCCCACGCGAGCGTCGCCGCCAGCATCCGCGCCCCGTCGCCCTCGCCCTGCACTATGGGGTCGGGACCCGCCCGCCACAGGGCCGGGTCCACGCCCTGCATGAAGCCGCTGATCCGTTGCAGCGCGAGCAGGCCCTGCCGGGCGTCGGTCAGGTCGGCGGGGAGCGAGGCGGCGGCCTCCTGAGCGAACGCCGAGGCGACGCCCGGCGAGCTGGTGAACACGTGGGTCCAGGCGATGGGGAGCGCGAGCTCGGCGCGCGCCGCGGGGTCGGTGACCAGGTCGTAGGCGGCACCGAGGTGCTCCAGGCCCGCGGGGCCGTCGACGAGGGTCTCGAGCAGCCCGAGGGCGCGGAGCACCTCCAGCCGCGCCTCGCCCTCGGCCGGCTCGGCCAGTGCCCGCCGCAGGTAGGTCACCGCGTTCTCGGCGGCGCCCCGGCCCGCCATCGTGCGCGCGGCCTCGCGCAGCACGGCGACGGTGCCGGCGTCCCCGCGGGCGGGTGCGAGCAGCAGGTGCGCGGCGACGTGCTCGGCGGCGGCGCCCCGCCACCGGAGCACACGGGCGGCACGCTCGTGGGCGAGGGCGCGCTCGGCGCCGGGCACCGCCCGGTAGACGGCGTCGCGGACGAGCGGGTGGACGAACCCGATCGGGTCCTCGTCGCGCAGGATCTCGGCACCCGCGAGGTCGGCGAGGGCCGAGACGGCGGCGATCTCGTCGAGTTCCGCCAGTTCGGCGACCGCGGGCAGCTCCGCACGGTCCCCGAGCACGGCGACGGCGCGCGCGACGGATGTCGCCTCGGCCGGCAGCCTGCGCAGCCGGACGAGCACCATGCTCGCGATGGCCCGGGAGCCGCAGGCCATGACGCGATCGGCGTGCGAGGCGTCGGGTCGCACCCGGTCGGCCTCGAGCGCGCGGAGCAGCTGGCGGAGCAGCAGGGGGTTGCCGGCGGTCGTCGTGTGGCAGGCGGTGACGAACAGCGGGGCGGGCTCCCCGAGCCGGCGGCGGATCAGCTCGGCGGTCCCGTCCCGGGTGAGCGGCCTCGGGCGGACCGTCGTGGCGGAGGGGTCGAGGAGGAGCTCGGCGAGCAGGTCCTCGTGCTCGTGGCGCTCACCGGTCCGCAGCGTGGCGGCGATCAGCAGCGGGACGCCGTCGAGCCGCCGGGCGAGGTACCCGAGGAACCGCAGGGAGCACGTGTCGCACCACTGCAGGTCGTCGACCGTGAGCACGAGCGGCCGCTCGGACGCCAGACCGGCCGTGAGCCAGTACAGCCCGTGCAGGACGGCGAACGTGCCCTCGGCCGCGGCATCGGGCACATCGAAGACGCCGCGCGCGCTGGCGGCGGCGCCCGCGAGCAGCTGTTCGCGCCGGGCCTGGTCCACCAGCACGGGCTCGAACATCTGCCGGACGGCGCCGAAGCCGAAGGCGCGTTCGAGCTGACTGCCGCGCGCGCCGAGCACGGGGAGGCCGTGCTCGGCCGCCAACCTCCTCGTCTCGGCGAGCAGTCGCGTCTTGCCCACGCCCGGCGGACCCTCGATGAGCACGAACTGGGAGAGGCCGGCCGCGACGTCGGCGACGGCGGCCCTGACGGCCGCGAGCTCGCCGTCGCGGTCGACGAGGTCGTGCAGGGCGGCGGCCGGTGCAGGTTCAGGTTCCGGTTCAGGTTCCGGCGCCCGAGCCGGGGGCAGCCTCGGCGGCACGTCGTGCTGGTCCGCCGCCGACGCCGGCACGGGAACGGTCGCCGCCAGCGTGGGCGACTGGGCGAGGACCTCCCGCTCCAGCGATCGCAGCGCCGGTCCGGGGTCGATCCCGAGCTCGTCGGCCAGGACCGTCCGCGCCCGGCGAAGGGCCGCGAGGGCGTCCGCCTGCCGGTGCGCGCGGTAGAGCGCCAGCACCAGCAGCCGCCACCGCTCCTCCCGCAGCGGCTGGTCGGCGACGAGTGCCTCGAGCTCCGGCACGAGCAGGGCGGCCTCACCCGCGTCCAGGCGTGCGGCGAGGAGGCGCTCGCGGGCGACCTCGCGCAGCTCGGTCAGCCGGGCGATCTCCGCCTCGGCCCACGGCTCACCCGCGTACTCGACGAGAGCGGGGCCGCGCCAGAGCTCCAGGGCCTCGGTCAGCAGGGCGGCGGTGCGACGCGGGTCCCCCTGGCCGGGGGCGGCGGCGTCGCGCACGAGCCGCTCGAAGCGCCAGGCGTCGACGTCGTCCGCGCCCAGCCGGACGGCGTACCCGACGCCGTGGCTGACGATGATCCCGCCCCGCGAGCGCGGGGCCCCCTCGGGCTGGAGCCGGCGGCGCAGGTGCGAGACGTAGGACTGGACGGCGCCGCCGGCGTTGGCGGGGAGCTCCTCGCCCCAGAGGCAGTCGGCGATCCGCTCGGCGGGCACCACGTCCCCCCGCGCGAGGACGAGCACGGCGAGGACAGCGCGCTGCCGGCGTCCGCCGAGGTCCACCTCGACGCCGCCGTCGCACGCGTCGAGCCTGCCCAGGACCCGGATCTCGAGCCGGCCGCGTTCCGTCACCCGCACCTCCCGGGCACGACGGTAAATGACGGGTTGCGGTGGGGGAAGGTCCGCTCGGGCAGCGCTCGCTCGCGAATCAGCCTGCGGAGCAGGCCGACTGCACGTCGGAGGCCTTGGGGACGATGCCGTCCGCCACACCCGGCCCGGCCCCCGAGGGGGACGATCTCGGGGTGGGCGTCGGGGTCGGGGTCGGGGCCGCTGCCGACGGCGTCGGCGGAGCGGCGGACGGGTTCAGGGCCTTCGCCACCTCGGCGCGGATCGCGCCCATGTCGGGGTGCGCGGGGTCGACCAGCGGCGGCACGAACTGGACGCTCGTCAGTTCCTGGCTCCGCGCGCCCGAGGCCAGGCCGACGAACCGCCCGAGCTCCCCCGCCGGCAGGTCCGTGCTCACGACCTTGCCGCCCGCCGCGGCGATGTCCTCGAAGTGCGCGAGCACGCTCCCCGGGTCGAGCTGGTGGAGCATCGCGTTCAGAACGCAGCGCTGCCGCTGCATGCGGGCGTAGTCGCTCGCACCGTGGCGTGAGCGGGCGAACCAGAGCGCGTGGTAGCCGTCGAGGTGCTGCGTGCCGGGCTTGATGTAGCCCTTGACCTTCGACGTCCCGCCGCCGATCGGCACCGGCTCGCGCACGGTGACCGTGATCCCGCCCAGGGCGTCGATGAGCTGCCGGAAGCCCGCGAGGTCGATGAGCACGTAGTAGCTCACCGGCAGCCCGGTCACGCCGGAGACCGCCTCCTTCATCGCCTCGGCGCCGGGATCCCGGACGCCGGGGAAGAGGTTCGCGTGTTCCGTGCCCCAGGTGTAGATGGCGTTGAGCAGGCAGGAGTCGCCGCAGGACCAGCCGCCCGGCATCGCCCGGGCGGCGGCGGAGCCGGCCGCGAACGGCACGTCCTCGAGGTTGCGCGGCAGGCTGAAGAGCACGGTCCGGCCGGTCGAGGCGTCGATGCTGGCGAGCGTGACGCTGTCGGGGCGGGTGCCGACCCGGTCCGGGCCGGCGTCGCCCCCGAGCAGTAGGACGGTGTAGCGGCCGTCGACCGCGCCCGCCGCGGTGCTGCCCTGGAAGACGTCGTCGAGCAGGCCGGCACCCGCCCACGCGCGCCTGGCGCCGGCGAGGGCCCCCGTCGCGACCAGGACGACGGCCAGCGCGGTGCCCACCGCGATCATCGGCCGGGCCCTGCGCGGCAGCGACGCCGGCCTGCCGAGACGCCACGCGTCGGCGAGCAGCACGGCCTCGGCGAGCCCGGCGACCACGAGCAGCACGGCGAGCACCCGCAGCACCGTGCTGTCGGCGAGGACGCCGACCGCGGCGCCGACGTCGACGGCGGCGACGAGCGCCAGGAGCAGGCCGAGCCCGAGGCAGCCGGTGACGACGCCGAGCGCCGCCTTCGCCACGCGACGGTCGCCGGCCACCCAGTGCGCCGACCCCGGCAGCACGAGCGTCATCACCACGAGCGACACCGCGCGGCGGACGAGCAGCTCCGGCGGCTGCGGCCGGGCCGCCGCCGGCTCACGCTTCGCAGTCGCGCCGTCCGGAGGCCGCGGAGCCCCGCGGCCGGCGGGGTGGGCGGCCCTCTCCCGGTGGTTGCGGTGCGTGGACGCGGGGAACGGCAGCACGCGTCCACCGATCACCTTTGGTGACTTCGGCGCTGCGGGGCGTGCTGGCATCCGCGCAGTATCTCCCGATGTCGTCCGAGGGCCTCGGAGGCGCGGCGAGGCCGGGAGAAGTTGTCAGAAGCGGACGGCGACCCGCGGGGCCGGGCTCAGCGGGTCCGGGTCACCGGGCAGGGGGACCGGCGCGGGGCAGCGGCCGTGGAAGGCCCTGATCCAGTCCGGCCGGTACTCGAAGTGCCACGGCTCGTCGCCGTACGCACGGCAGAGACCGAACGCGGCGCCGTGCCGTGTCAGCCACGCGGCCGTCGCCGGCGTCCCGATGTCCGCCGCCAGCCCGCGCACGTGCGTGGACTCCTGCGGCGGGAGCACCCAGGCACGTGCGGCGCGGGCGGAGCCGTACCGGGCGAGCGCGGCCCGGTACATCCGCTCCTGCTTCGCGAACGTCCGGAAGCCGGAGTTGACGACGAGCGGAAGTCCCGCCCGCTTCGCCGCCGCGCGGGCCCTGGCGAGAGCCCGGACGAGCGCCGGACGCATCGCGGTGGCCGACGGATCCGGGACCACGGTCACGCTCGCCGCCGGCGTGAAGCGGTAGTCACCGGCGTACCGCAGGGTGATCTGCAGCAGCGGGCGGTCGGCGATCCGGTAGGTCACGCGGCCGCTGCTCGACGTCCGAAGCGTCGCGAC
>DASQJO010000041.1:0-9057 GCA_035630955.1 Kineosporiaceae bacterium | reverse complement strand
TCGCCGCCGCCGCGGCGGCGGATGCTGCCGAGGGCTGAGACGGCCTGCCGCGCGTTCTCAGCTCCATGGCCGACGCTCTGTCGGGACTCCCCGGTAGCGTCGCGGGCGACATGAGCGCAACCCTCCTCGCCCGCGGTCTCGCCGCCGCCCACGGTGCCCGCGCGCTGTTCGCCGGGCTCGACCTCGTGGTCGCGCCCGGCGACGTCGTCGGCCTCGTCGGCGCGAACGGTGCCGGCAAGTCCACGCTGCTGCGGCTGCTCGCCGGCCTCGACGCTCCCGAGGCGGGTTCGGTGGCGCTGTCGCCGGCGACCGCGACCGTCGGCTACCTGCCGCAGGAGCCCGAGCGTCACCCGGGCGAGACGATCGCCGCGTTCCTCGCCCGGCGCACCGGCGTCACCGCCGCCCAGGCCGCGCTCGACGACGCGTCCGACGCCCTCGCCCGCGGCGTCCCCGGTTCGGACGACGCCTACGCCGTCGCGCTCGAGCGCTGGCTCGCGCTCGGCGGTGCGGACCTGGAGGACCGGGCGGAGGCGGTCACCGCGGACGTCGGCCTGCTCGTGCCGCTCGACACGGAGACGTCGGCGCTCTCGGGCGGGCAGGCCGCCCGCGCCGGGCTGGCGTCGCTGCTCCTCTCCCGCTACGACGTCTTCCTGCTCGACGAGCCGACCAACGATCTCGACCTCGACGGGCTCGACCGGCTCGAGCGCTTCGTCCGGGGCCTGCGCGCGGGCGCCGTCGTCGTCAGCCACGACCGGGAGTTCCTGGCCCGGACCGTCGACCGCGTCGTCGAGCTCGACCTCGCGCAGCAGCAGGTGTCCGTCTTCGGCGGCGGCTACGAGGCCTACCTGGAGGAGCGCGAGCGGGCCCGACGGCACGCTCGCGAGGAGTACGAGGAGTACGCCGAGCGCGTCGGCGAGCTCTCCGAGCGCGCCCGGACGCAGCGGGCCTGGATGGAGAAGGGCGTGCGGAACGCCCGCCGCAAGGCGACGGACAACGACAAGAACATCAAGCACTTCCGGGGCGAGACGAGCGAGAAGCAGGCCGCCAAGGCCCGGCAGACCGAGCGGCTGATCGAGCGGCTCGACGTCGTCGAGGAGCCGCGCAGGGAGTGGCGGCTGCGGATGGAGATCGCCGCGGCGCCGCGCGCCGGAGCCGTCGTCGCCACCGCCCGGGGTGTCGTCGTCCACCGGGGCGCCTTCACGCTGGGTCCGGTCGACCTGCAGGTGGACTGGGCGGACCGGGTCGCCATCACCGGCCCGAACGGCGCCGGCAAGACCACGCTGTTGCGGGTCCTGCTGGGGCACCTCGCGCCCGACGAGGGCACCGCGAGTCTGGGTCCGGGCGTCGTCGTCGGCGAGGTCGACCAGGCCCGGTCGCTGTTCACGGGCGAGCGGACGTTGCTGCGCGCCTTCGGCGACGAGATGCCGGCGTGGACGGAGGCGGAGGTGCGGACCCTGCTCGCCAAGTACGGGCTCGCGGTCGACCACGTTCTGCGCGCCGCCGCGAGCCTCTCCCCCGGCGAGCGGACCCGCGCCGCCCTGGCGCTGCTGCAGGCCCGCGGCGTCAACCTCCTCGTGCTCGACGAGCCCACGAACCACCTCGACCTGCCCGCGATCGAGCAGCTCGAGCAGGCGCTCGACTCCTTCCCCGGCACGCTCCTGCTCGTCAGCCACGACCGGCGGCTGCTCGAGGACGTCCGGGTCACCCGCCGGCTCCACGTCGAGCACGGGACCGTCACGGAGGTACCCGCATGACCGTCAGCACCGTCGACAGCCTCCTCGAGGAGGGCCGCACGGCGTTGCGGGCGCTCGTCGGCCGCGGCGACGCCGACTTCCGCGAGGGACAGTGGGACGCGGTCCGCGCTCTGGTGGCGGACCGCGGCCGGGTACTCGTGGTCCAGCGCACGGGCTGGGGCAAGTCGGCGGTGTACTTCGTGGCGACCACCCTGCTGCGGGCGCGGGGACGGGGCCCGACGCTCATCGTCTCGCCGCTGCTGGCGCTCATGCGCGACCAGATCGCCGCGGCCACCCGCGCCGGCGTCCGCGCGGTCACCATGAACTCCGCCAACGCCCACGAGTGGGACCTGGTCGCGCAGGCTCTCGCCGCCGACGAGGTCGACGTGCTGCTCGTGAGCCCCGAACGGCTGGAGAACCCGCGGTTCCGCACCGAACAGCTCCCCCGGCTGGCCGCCACGTGCGGGCTCGTCGTGGTGGACGAGGCGCACTGCATCAGCGACTGGGGTCACGACTTCCGCCCCGACTACCGCCGCATCCGCGACCTGCTCGGCACGCTCCCGGCAGGGACGCCGGTCCTGGCGACGACGGCGACGGCGAACGCCCGCGTCGTCGCGGACGTCGCCGAGCAGCTCGGATCACCCGGCGGCGGCGAGGTGACCGTGCTGCGCGGGCCGCTCGCGCGCGCGTCGCTGCGGCTCGGGGTCCTCGAGCTGCCGTCGCCGGCCGACCGGCTCGCCTGGCTCGCCGCGCACCTGGACGACCTGCCGGGCAGCGGCATCGTCTACGCGCTCACCGTCTCCGCCGCGCAGGACGCCGCCGAGCTCCTCGCCGCCGCCGGGCACATCGTGATCGCGTACACGGGCCGCACGGACGCCGCCGAGCGCGAGGCCGCCGAGGAGGCCCTGCGGCAGGGCGCGGTCAAGGCCCTGGTCGCGACCAGCGCGCTCGGCATGGGCTTCGACAAGCCCGACCTCGGCTTCGTCGTCCACCTCGGTGCACCCTCGTCGCCGGTCGCCTACTACCAGCAGGTGGGCCGAGCCGGGCGCGCGATCGACCGGGCGGACGTCCTGCTCCTGCCCGGGACCGAGGACCGGGACATCTGGCGGTACTTCGCGACGGCGTCCATGCCGCGCCCCGAGCAGGCCGCCGCCGTGCTGGAGGCCCTCGGCGCCGCGGGTCGCCCCCTGTCCACGGCCGCGCTGGAGACGGTCACCGACGTCCGGCGCACCCGGCTCGAGCTGCTGCTCAAGGTGCTCGACGTCGACGGCGCCGTCGAGCGCGTCCAGGGCGGCTGGCTCTCGACCGGACTCGGTTGGAGCTACGACGCCGAGCGGTACGGGCGCGTCGCGGCCGCCCGGGACGCCGAGGCCGCCGCCATGCTCGCCTACCAACGGACCGACGGCTGCCGGATGCGCTTCCTCGCCGAGGCCCTCGACGACCCCGACGCCGCCGACTGCGGCCGCTGCGACCGCTGCGCCGGCCCCTGGTACCCCACCGACGTGCCGGACGAGGCGCGGCAGGCCGCGGCGGCACGGCTGCGGAAGGTCGGCGTCGAGATCCCGCCCCGGGCGCAGTGGCCGACCGGCATGGACCGCCTCGGCGTCCCGGCGAAGGGGCGGATTCCCGCGGGCGAGCAGGTCGGCCCCGGGCGGGCCCTGGCCAGGCTCACCGACCTCGGGTGGGGCGGCCGGCTGCGGGCACTGCTCGCCGACGGCGCACCGGACGGCCCGGCGGACGACGCCCTGCTCGCCGCCTGCGTGCAGGTCCTCGTCGGGTGGGACTGGGAGCGGCGCCCCGCCGCGGTCGCCGTCGTCCCCAGCCGCCGACGCCCGCAGCTCGTCGGGAGCGTCGCCGAGCACCTGGCCCGGGTCGGGCGGCTGACCTGGCTGGGCCCGCTGGAGGTGCGGGGCGAGGGACCGCGCGGCGGGCCCGGGGGGAACAGCGCCTTCCGGCTCGCCGGGCTGTGGGACGCCTTCGACGCCACCCCCGACCAGCGCGCCGCGATCACCGAACTCGGCGACGCCCCGGTGCTCCTCGTCGACGACCTCGCGGACTCCCGGTGGACGCTCACCGTCGCAGGCCGGGCGCTCCGGCTCGCCGGCGCCGGCGGCGTCCTGCCGTTCACCCTCGCGGTCCCCGCGTAACGGGAGGGATCCGTGCTGCTCGCCGAGGTGGCCGCGGCGTCCGAGGCCGTCGCCGTCACGTCCGGACGCAAGGCCAAGACGGAGCTGCTCGCCGCCTGCCTGCGCGACGCCGAGCCGGCGGAGGTGCAGATCGTCGCGGGCTGGCTGGCGGGCCAGCCGCGGCAGCGGCGCACCGGGCTCGGGTGGGCGTCGCTGCGCGACCTGCCGCCGCCGGCGGAGCAGGCGACCCTGACGGTGCTCGAGGTCGACCGCGCGCTCGACGAGGCGGCCGCCGTCGCCGGCGCCGGGTCGGTGCAGGCCCGACGCGACGTGCTGCTCCGCGTGCTCGCCCGGGCCACCGCCCCCGAGCAGCGGCTGATCACCGGCCTGCTCACCGGCGAGCTCCGGCAGGGCGCGCAGGCTGGCGTCCTCCTCGAGGCCATCGCCGTCGCCGCCGGCGTCCCGGCCGAGCTCGTCCGGCGCGCCGTCACACTGTCCGGCGACCTGCCGCGGGTGGCCGCGGCAGCCCTCGCCGGGCCGCTCGATCCGCGCCAGGAGCTCGCCGCCTTCCGCCTCACCGTCGGGCGGCCGCTCGCGCCGATGCTCGCGCAGAGCGCGCCCGACCTCGCCGCCGCGCTCGAGCGGACCGGTCCGGCGGCCGTGGAGTGGAAGCTCGACGGCGTCCGGGTCCAGGTGCACCGGGACGGCGACGACGTGGCGGTGTTCACCCGGACCCTCGACGACGTCACCGACCGGGTGCCGGAGGTCGTCGAGGCCGCACGCTCCCTCGACGCGGACAGCGCCGTGCTCGACGGCGAGGTCATCGCGCTGCAGCCCGACGGCAGGCCCCGCCCGTTCCAGGTGACCTCGTCGCGCGCCGCCCGGCGTGACGTGGAGCAGGCCCGCGCCGAGACCCCCCTCACCACGGTGCTGTTCGACGCCCTCCACCTCGACGGCGTCGACGTGCTCGACGAGCCCGGCACCATGCGGCGAGCCGCGCTGGAGCAGGTCGCCGCACCCGGGCTCCTGGTCCCCCGGCACGTCGTGGAGGGCGACGACCTGCCCGACGCCGAGGCGTTCGCCGCCGGCGCCCTGGCCCGCGGGCACGAGGGCGTCGTCGTCAAGGCCACGGACGCGCCCTACGCGATGGGCCGGCGCGGCGCGGGATGGGTCAAGGTCAAGCCCCGGATCACCCTCGACCTCGTCGTGCTCGCCGCCGAGTGGGGACACGGGCGGCGCTCCGGGTGGCTCTCGAACCTCCACCTCGGCGCCCGCGACCCCGAGGGGAGGTACGGGCCTCCCGACGGCTTCGTCATGCTCGGCAAGACCTTCAAGGGCCTGACCGACGCGATGCTCACGTGGCAGACCGAGCACCTGCAGGCCCTGGCCACGCGGACGACACGGTGGGTGGTCGAGGTCCGGCCCGAGCTCGTCGTCGAGATCGCCTTCGACGGCGTCCAGTCCTCGCCGCGCTACCCGGCCGGGCTCGCGCTGCGCTTCGCCCGCGTGCTGGCGCACCGGCCGGACAAGAAGGCGGCCGAGGCCGACACGATCGACACCGTCCGCTCCTACCACGAGGCGACCGCGGGTGAGCCCGGGTCCTGACACCGATGTGTGGAACGATCGCGTGCGGGGAATGTCGATCTCGTGACCACGTCGAGCCGCCAGGCACCCCCCGGCCCCCCGGGTGAGCCCGACGTCACGGCCCCGACCGCGCGGCGCTTCGGCGTCCGGGCCCTGCTCGCCGTCGTCGGAGCGTTCCTCGTCGCCGGTCCGCTCACGCTGATCGTCGTCCTCGTCCTCACGAAATCCCCGGGCCTTCGGCGCCTGGACCAGGGGATCGAGCAGAACGTGCACGCCTACGTGGTGCACCGGCCCGCTCTCGAGGATGCCCTGCGGGTCGGCAGCGCCGCCCTGCACCCGCGCGTCATGTGGGTCGTCGTCGGCGTCACCGCCGTCACGCTGTGGCGGCGCGGGCTGCGCCGGCACGCCGTCTGGGCGGTCGTGACGATCGCCGTCGGCGCGAGCATCGACACCCCGCTCAAGGAGCTCATCGCCCGCACCCGGCCGGTCTTCCCCGACCCCGTCGCGACCGCGCCCGGGTACTCGTTCCCGTCCGGGCACGCCCTCAACACCATGGTCGTGGGCGCGGGGGCGGTCGCGCTCGGCTGGCGCGCCACGCGCGGGCGACCGTGGCTGCGGACCGCGCTGCTCGGGGGGGCGGCCGCGCTCGTCCTGCTCACCGGCTTCGACCGCGTGGGTCTCGGGGTCCACTACGTCAGCGACGTGGTCGGCGGGTGGCTCATCGGGCTCGCCGTCGTGCTGGCGTCCACCGCCGCCTTCAACCTCGGCGTCCGCCCCACCGAACGGGACGCCGGCGAACCGGCGTCCCCACCCCCTGCAGACGACCGGAGATCCTCGTGACCCAGACCTCACCGGCCACCCCCGAGGTGGCACGACAGGACGGCGGCACCGTCCTCGTCGTCAACCCCACCAAGGTGGACGCGTCCGACGCGCTCCTCTCCCGGGTGGCCGGCCGCGCCGCCGAGCTCGGGCTGCCCGTGCCGCGCCTCGTGCCGACCACGCAGGACGACCCCGGCGAGGGGCAGGCGCGGGAGGCCGCCGCGTCCGGGGCACGGCTCCTGCTGGTGGCCGGCGGCGACGGCACCGTCCGGGCCGCGGCGCAGGGCCTCGCCGGCAGCGGCGTGCCGCTCGGCATCCTCCCGCAGGGCACCGGGAACCTGCTCGCCCGCAACCTCGGGATCCCCCAGGACGACGACGAGGCCCTCGAGGTCGCGCTCACGGGCGACGACCGGACGATCGACCTCGGCCGGCTCGACGACGGCACCGCCTTCGCGGTGATGGCCGGGACCGGCTTCGACGCGCGGATGATGCGCGACGCGCCCGAGGGCCTCAAGGGCGTCCTCGGCTGGCCCGCCTATCTCGTCGGCGGCGCCCGCGGCATGCGCCGCTCGCGGGTCCATGTCCAGGTGGCCCTCGACGGCGGCGCGCCGCGCACGGCCGTCGTCCGCACCGTGCTCGTCGGCAACGTCGGGCGGCTGCAGGGCGGGCTGCAGCTGCTGCCCGACGCCCAGCCGGACGACGGCGCGCTCGACGTCGCGCTCGTCGCGCCGCGCAACCCCAAGGACTGGGTGGTCCTCATCGGCCGGGCCCTCACCCGGCGGCACCGCCCGGACCGCCGGCTCGAACTGCTGCGCGGACGCGAGATCCGGGTCGTCACCCGGCGGACCGAGCCGCGCCAGGTCGACGGCGACCTCATCGACGACGGCCGCGGGTTCACCGCCGTCGTCGAACCCGGAGCGCTCGTCGTCCGCGTCCCCCGCCGCAGCCCCGACGTCCAGAAGGAGGAGTCGGCATGAGCACCGCCACGCACGTCCCCGAGACCAGCAGGTTCGGCCGGGAGGAACTCTCCGCGGACGACGCCCGCGCCACCGCGCGGCGGATCGGCGCCAAGCGGCTGCTCGTCGACAGCTGGCGGCGGATGCGGTACGGCGACGGCTTCAGCTCGACCCGGGCGGTCGCGTTCCAGTTCGTCCTCGCCCTGGTGCCGCTGCTCATCGCGTTCATCGGCCTGGCGTCCACGGTGCGCGCCGAGAAGCTCGCGAAGGCGCTGCAGGAGACGGTGCTGTCGATCCTGCCCGGGTCGCGGGACGACGCCTTCAAGCAGGCGCTGACGAAGGGCCTGTCGTCGGCGGGCAGCGGCGGGCGCGTCGCGCTGGTCGTCGGCCTCCTGGTCGCGCTCGTCGCCATCACGACGGCGATGGCGCAGATCGAGCGCGGCGCCAACCGGATCTACGGCATCCAGCGGGACCGGCCCAGCAAGGAGCGCTACGGACGCGCCGCGACCCTCGCGCTCACCGCCGGCATCCCCGCGATGATCGGGTTCATCATCCTCGTGGCGGGCGGGGCCCTCGTCGACTCCCTGCGTCAGGCGTACGGCTGGAGCGACACGACGGCCACCACGCTGACCTGGCTCCGCTGGCCGATCGGCGCGCTGCTCGGCCTGGTCGCCGTCACGGCGATGTTCCGCTGGGCGCCCCGGCGGCGGCAGCCCGGCTTCTCGTGGCTGGCGATCGGCGCGGTCGTGGCCTTCGCGCTCTGGGTGCTGTTCAGCTGGGCGCTGCAGTTCTACGTGACGCACTCGCAGTCGTTCGGCACCGTCTACGGGCCGCTGACCGGGATGTTCGCGCTGCTGATCTGGTCGCAGCTGACGTCGCTGGCGCTGCTGTTCGGCATCGCGTTCGCGGCGCAGCTGGAGGCCGTGCGTGCCGGCGTCCCCTCGCCCGTCGCGCTCGACCCGGAGCGTGCTCCGGGCGCGCGCACCGACCCCGTCGTGGTCCTGACCCCCGAGGCCGCCTCGCACTGACCTGCCGTTTTCGCGCTGATCATGCAGGCGTCAGGGGGTGAGGGCGATCTCGGCGATGCCGGTCATCGTGCCGAGGACGGCGGTCGAGCCGCTCACCATCGGCGTCGCGAACCGGCTGAGTTCGCCGACGTCCACGGACGCGCGCTGCTGCCCGGTGCCGGCGTCCAGTGCGACCAGGCGGCCGCCGTCCTGGTCGATCGCGAGCACGGTGGATCCGGCGACGACCGGTGACCCGGCGACGCCGTCGGCCTGCCAGACCTTCGCGATGGTGCCCGACGGAGCGATCCGGAACGCCGCGACGCCGTCACGGCACGGGAGGAAGGCGACCGCCCTCCCGCCCTCGCCGGCGGCCGCGGCGGAACCCCCGTAGGCGGCGCAGCCCGACGTGTGGGCGAGCGGCCGCCCGATGCCGCCGAGGTCCCCCTGCCGCAGCACGTAGACGTCACCGCCCTTGCCCGACGCCACGACGAGCCCGCGGGGCAGGAGCAGCGGGCCCATCGAGCCGAGGTCGAGGTCCTGCGCGTTCTCCTGCGCCCAGTCCGACGGCGCGAACGAGGAGACGACCCGCGCGGAGGTGTCGAGCTCGAGGATCGAGTCGCTCCCGTCCCAGGCCCCGGACGTCGCCTCGCCGTTGCCGACGGCGACGAAGAGGTGCCCCTGCGGACCCACCGCCGGTCCGCTCGGTGCCCAGAACCCTGCCTCCCGCGTGGTGGGCACCTGGTGCACCGCGAGCCCGCCCTTGCCGTCGGTCCGGACGCCGACGACCTTGCCCAGGTACGGTCCGCAGTCCCCGAAGAGCCCTCCGAGCGCG
>DASQJO010000040.1:0-2412 GCA_035630955.1 Kineosporiaceae bacterium | reverse complement strand
TCGCCGGTCCGCGGGTGCACGACGACTTCGCCGCGGCCCTCGCCGAGCAGGCCAAGAACACCAAGGTCGGCATGCCGGACGACGAGGACGCCTTCGTCCCGCCGGTGAACAACGCCAACCAGCTCGAGCGGATCTCCGGGTTCCTCTCCCGGCTCCCCGACCACGCCAAGGTGCTCGCCGGCGGTTCGCGCGTCTCCGCCCTCGGCGACGGGTACTTCCTCGAGCCGACCGTGGTGGACGACCTCCGCCAGGACGACGAGGCGATCCAGAACGAGATCTTCGGCCCTGTCATCACGGTGCAGCGGTTCGACGACGAGGAGGAGGCGCTGCGCTGGGCCAACGGTGTCCAGTACGGGCTGGCCTCGTCGGTGTGGACCAAGGACTTCGGCCGCGCGATGCGGATGTCCCGTCGGCTCGACTTCGGCTGCGTGTGGATCAACACCCACATCCCGCTCGTCGCCGAGATGCCGCACGGGGGCTTCAAGCACTCGGGCTACGGCAAGGACCTGTCCATGTATGGCTTCGAGGACTACACCCGCATCAAGCACGTGATGGCGAACATTGGCTGAGCCCGCTCTCCTGCATGATCGGACCGGATTGCATGATCACCGACAAAATGGGGCGAGTCACTGAGAGGGGAGCGGCAGGGCAGGGGCGCTCAGTGGCCGAGAAGGGGGGCGAGGGCGCGGGCGGTCAGGCTCGGGCGACCCGTCAGGCGCTCCTCGGCGTCCGCCGCCGTCATGGCGCGCAGGCCCGCGTTGACGCCGAGCCAGCGCAGCGGCTCCGGCTCCCACCGCCGTGACCGGTGGCCGACCCAGGGCAGCCGGGTGAGCCCGGTGTCGCGTCCGAGGATGAGGTCGGCGAGCGTCCGGCCGGCGAGGTTGGAGGCCCCGACGCCGTCGCCGACGTAGCCGCCGGCCCACGCGATGCCGGTCGGCCGGTCCAACCCGACGCCGGCGTGCCAGTCGCGGGCGATCCCGAGCGGACCGCCCCACGCGTGCGTGAAGGCGTGCCCGTGCAGGCCGGGGAAGAGGTCGGTCAGCGTCCGGCGCAGTCCGGCGAAGACTCCGGCGTCCCGGTCGAAGCGCGGCTCCACGCGCGACCCGGCATGGTAGGGCGCCCCGCGGCCTCCGAAGGCGAGCCGGCCGTCCGCCGTCCGCTGCCCGTAGATGATCAGGTGCCGGTGGTCGGAGAACGTCTCGCCGGCCGCGAGCCCCGCCGTCGCCCAGAACGACGCCGGCAGCGGCTCCGTCGCCACCATGAGCGAGTACACCGGGACGACCTCGCGCCCGGAGCCCGGCAGCTGCGCCGTCCAGGCCTCGGTGGCCCGGACCACGACGTCCGCCCGCACCGTCCCCCGCGCCGTCTCGACCCGGGGCCGGGGCCCCGGCATGATGCGCTCGGCCCGGGTGCCCTCGTGGATCGTCCCGCCGCGCCGCTCCACGGCGTGGGCCAGCCCGCGCACGAGCCGGGCGGGGTGGACGCGCGCGCAGTGCGGGGTGAAGGTGGCTCCCAGCACGCGGGTCGCGCCGATCCGCTCCCGGGCCTCGCCGGCCTCCAGCAGCCGCAGCCCGTCGACGCCGTCGAACGCGGCGTCGGCCGCCACGCCCGCCCGCGCCCGCTCCAGCTGCACCGGCGTCCGCGCCAGCACGAGGGTGCCGCCCTGCCGCCAGTGCGCGTCGATGCCCTCGGCGTCCACGACCCGCCCCACCTCGGTGACCGTGGCGTTCATGGCCCGGCGCAGGGCGAGCGCGGCGTCCCGGCCGTGCCGACGCGACAGGGCCGCGGCGGACGCCGGGAACAGCGCCGAGCACCAGCCGCCGTTGCGCCCGCTGGCGCCGAACCCGGCGATCTCCGCCTCGAGCACCGCCACCCGCACCGACGGGTCCGCCGTGAGCAGGGAGTACGCCGTCCAGAGGCCGGTGAAGCCGGCGCCGACGACGCAGACGTCGACCTCCAGATCCCCGTCGAGGGCGGGTCGCGGAACGAGATCGTCGTCCCCGGACGTTAGCAGCGTGTCATGCCACAGCGAGAGGCTCCGGTAGGCCGCGGCGGTGCTCGTGGTCGCCACCGTGTTCCTCCAGCGAGGCGTGTCGGGATCCTGCCGGAGGGTGACACCGGCCCGGACGGACGGAGATCCGGTCAGGGTAGACGCCGACGACGGATCCCGGAGCGGCGGGGGCGGCCCAACTCCCGAATCCGTTGCGATGCCAGCTTGTTACAGAGCAAAACCGGTGCGAGACGTTGAGCCGAGCGGCGTGGGCATGCGACGATCCAGGCGACCTGGGGGGCAACGGGACGTGACGAGGAGCTGATAGTTGAGGACGCCGAGCGTCGCTCTCCGTGAGATCGCGGCCGTGCCGCCCCCACCGGCCCGGTGGTCGGCATGACGGCCGGCACCGGCTCGGCGCA
>DASQJO010000039.1:0-2323 GCA_035630955.1 Kineosporiaceae bacterium | reverse complement strand
CTGGTCGTCGCGGCGCTGCTGTGGGTGGTGTACGTCGTGCTCGCGCGCATCCTCCTGGAGGCGTTCGCCGTGCTGTTCCGGATCCACGACGACACCAGTCGCGTCGCGGACGCCCTCGCGGGCTCCCGGCCGCCCACGGGCACGGGAAGCGGCGCCGGCGTCGTGGTCGACCCGGATCCCGGCTACGGCGCCACCCAGGCCTATCCCGCGCCGGGGTACGGGACGACCCCGCCGCCCGCGCCGCCCGGCGGCCGCCCCGGCGCCCCACCGGCGGACCCCTCCTCGCCGCCCTGGACCTGACGGTCGCCTGCCCGTCCGGCGGCGACGGCGCCGCGCTCAGCGGTCGGCGCCGTCGCCGGTGACGAAGTCGATGAGCTCCTCGACCCGCCCGAGCAGCTCCGGCTCCAGGTCCGTCCAGCCGCGCACCGTCCCGAGGATGCGCCGCCAACCGGCCGCGACGTCCGCCTGCGTGGCGTGCGGCCGGCCCAGCGCCGCGAGGACGCCTTCCTTCCACGGCGTCCCGCGTGGGACCCGCGGCCACTGCTCCAGGCCGACGCGCTGCGGCCGGACCGCCGCCCAGACGTCGACGAACGGGTGGCCGACGACGAGGACGTGGTCGCGGAGGTCGCCCAGCCGCGCCACCGCCTCCGCCTCGCGCCACTCCTTGCTGCCCGCAACGAGGTGGTCGACGAGGACGCCGAGGCGCCGGCCCGGCCCCGGCCGCAGGGCCCGGACGGCGGCGGCCAGGTCGTCGACGCCGTCGAGCATCTCGACGACGACGCCCTCGAGCCGCAGGTCGTCGCCCCAGACCTTCTCGACGAGCTCGGCGTCGTGCCGGCCCTCGACGAGGATGCGGCTCGCACGCGCCGTCCGCGCCCGGGTGCCGTGCACCGCCACCGAGCCGGACGCCGTCCGCGTCGGGCGCGTCGGGCGCGCGGACGACGGTGCGACGAGCCGGACCGGGGAGCCGTCGATCCAGAAACCGGGACCGAGCGGGAACGAGCGGACCTTGCCGCGGCGGTCCTCGAGCACGACGAGGTGCACGCCGCCGCTCTTCTCCGTCCGCAGCACCGCGCCCACCCAGCCGGTCTCGACGTCCTCGACCACCAGGCCGGACTCGGCGGAGACCTCGGGGAGCTCCGCCTTGCGGCTGCCGAACGAGTACCCGGGGGAGCCGGGCGGGGGCACGCGCGTCACCACCCGGTGGACGCTAACGGACAACTCTCGCCGATCGGTGGACCCGACGTACGCTCGGTGTCGTGAGCACAGCCGTTCCGGAGGACCCCGACCACCCCGCCGAGGGCTCGGGCGCCACGTCCTCCGAGCGCGCGCAGGCGCAGGCCGTGCACGAGCTCAGCGAGCCCGAGCGGCTCGACGGCTCCGAGGGCAGCGTGTGATCAGGGTCGTCGTGCTCGTCGTGCTGGCGCTGCTCGTCCTGCGGCTCGTCGTGAGCGCTGTTCGCGACCGGCGTGATCCTCGCGGCCGGTCCTCCGGGGACGCGCGCGGGCCGAGGACGTAAACTGGCACTCGTCTGTCCTGAGTGCCAGGAGGACGAGTGCCAGGAGGAGGTGGCCCGATGAGCGAGGAGCGCAGGCTCGCCGTCCTGCGGGCCATCGTCGAGGACTACGTGCAGACCCGGGAGCCGGTCGGCTCCAAGGCGCTCGTCGACCGGCACGCCCTCGGGGTGTCGCCGGCGACGATCCGCAACGACATGGCCGCCCTCGAGGAGGAGGGCCTCATCGCGCAGCCGCACACGAGCGCCGGCCGGATCCCCACCGACAAGGGGTACCGGCTGTTCGTGGACCGGCTGAGCACGGTGAAGCCGCTGTCGGCGCCGGAGAAGAAGGCCATCGCGACGCTGCTCGACGGCGCCGTCGACCTCGACGACGTCGTGGACCGCACGGTGCGGCTGCTCGCGCAGCTCACCCATCAGGTGGCCGTGGTCCAGTACCCGTCGTTGACCCGTTCGACGGTGCGCCACGTCGAGCTCGTCCCGCTGGGCGCCGGCCGGCTGCTCGTCGTCCTCATCACCAACACCGGGCGGGTCGAGCAGCGGTTCGTGGACGCGGGGCTCGACCCGGCGGAGACGACGCTGATGGAGCTGCGGGCGCGGCTCAACACCGCCGTCGCCGGACGCCGGCTCACCGAGGTCCGGCCGCTCGTCGCCGACCTGCCGGCGGCGTTCCCCGTCGAGGACCGCCGCCTGGTCCAGGTCGTGCTCGACGCCCTCGACGACACCCTGGCCGTCGACCGCGAGGAGCGGATCGTCCTCGCGGGCACCGCCAACCTCGCCCGCGCGGGCACCGACTTCGCCGGGTCCATC
>DASQJO010000038.1:0-8163 GCA_035630955.1 Kineosporiaceae bacterium | reverse complement strand
GTGGCCGCGGTGATCGAGGCGCTCAAGGGGCACCCGCTCTTCGCGCACGTCACGCTGACCCGTTCCGAGCGTTCGCCGGTCGCCGCGCTCGTCACGGAGATGCTCGAGGGCCTGGAACCTTGAGTATTCGCCGGAAAACGGACACGGAGGGCGAGAACCGGCAGATCTCGTGACGCTTCGTCGACCGTAGGGTGGAGCGGGTGACCTTGGGTGAACGGACTACGGCCCAGGGTCACCCGTTCCAGGTTTCGACGGCCGCCCAGGTGCACATGCAGCCGCAGGTTCACGGCCATCAGTGTGGCCTTCGTCACATTGGTATACATCCGGTAACGAAAGTAGGAGTGACCTCACGGCCAGTGACGACACGGCGCGTCGCAGGTTTACGGATCGGCCCGGGATCGCCACGGTTGGCAGGTCAGCGTCTCGGGTGGGTGGATCGTCCTTCAGTAGGGCCGGCCCGGGGGTGAAGGGTGACCCGTCAGGGGTCCTGCGCAGAAGGGTCGACGTGGGGCGTCACGGCGGTAGGTCCGGAGATCACCGGGACCTCGACCTCGGCATCGACGACAACATCGGCACCTCCGCCGGAGTCTCGGCCCCGGCCCGCTCGGGCGAGGAGGTGAAGGTCCGGACCCCCCTGGCCGCCAGGCGCTGGTGGGAGGACGGGCAGCCCGTCGGCGCCGCTCCCGCCGGCCACACGTGGTGGGACGACGCTCCCGTGCCCCCGCCGGTCGTCGTCGCGTCCGCCGACGGCCGTACGCCCGCCGTCTCGTTCACCCCCGACGCCGACCCCTTCTCCGCCGGTGGCCTCTTCGCGCCGCCCGCCGCCCGCGAGGGCGAGCCCGCCGTCGTCGTGCACGCCGCCCCCGACGCGGCCGTGTCGCGCGGCGCCCACCGCGCCCGGTCCACCGCCCGCACCGCGGCCGACGCGACCGGCACCCACCGGGACGTCGTGACCCTGCTCCGCGAGCGCGACGGCGGCCCGGACACGGGGAGCCTCGTCCGCCCGTACGTCGCGCTGGCCGACCTCGCCGGCGAGGGCGGCACCGCCGCGCCGCCGCCGGCCCCGGCCGGTCCCGACGAGGAGGTTGCCGGTCCGCGCGAGGTCCGCCGGGCCCGTCGCGGCGGCGGCCCCCTCGACCGGATCATCGAGGTCGCGCCACCGGCTCCCGCCGCCTCCCGGCCGGTCGGTGAGTGGCCGGCGCCGTGGGCCGGCGACCAGCAGCCGTCGTCGTCGCCGAGCGGCTCCCGCTCGCTGTTCGAGCCGGTGACGCCGCCCCCGACGTTCCGGAACGCCTGGGCCGCGCCGTCCGACTCCCCGCTCCCGTCGCGCAAGGCCCTCCGGGCCCGCGAGCGCGCCTCCGCGTCCGGTGCCGCGTCCGCGCTCGACCCGGCGGCCGCCGCCGTCGCCTCGTCCGCCCGCGACGCCCGGATCACCGGCCGCCGGCTGGCCAAGAGCGGCGTCCTCGCCGTGACCGCGGTCGGCGTCGTCGCCGCGAGCGCACCCAACGCCTTCTCGGCCCTGGGCTGGCAGCTCCCGACGCACACCTCGGGCGCGGGCACGCCGGCGGCGCTCGTCAGCCTCGCGGGCAGCGGCGCCCTCCCGGCGCGGGACGTCACCCTCGGTTCGCGGGCGGGCAGCGCGCTGCTGGGCGCCGCGGCCTCGCTGTCGTCGCCGCAGAGCGACAACGCCGCCTCGGCCCGCAAGGACGCGGTGGCCGTGGACAAGGCGATGGCGGCGGCCGCGGCGCGCGCCGGGGCCGTCGCCTCCGGTGCCGGTCGCACCCTCGTCGACGTCGCGCGCGACCAGGTCGCCGCGGAGGCCGAGCGCAAGGCGAAGATCGCGCAGCAGGTGTCCCGCAACGTGATCCGCGACCCGCGGGCCTACGCCCGGCTGCTGCTCGCCGAGCGCGGCTGGAGCAGCGAGTTCACCTGCCTCAACCTGCTGTGGAACCGTGAGAGCGGCTGGAACTACCAGGCCTACAACCCCTCGTCGGGTGCCTACGGCATCCCGCAGGCGCTCCCGGGGTCGAAGATGGCCTCGATCGCGCCGGACTGGCGGACCAACCCCGGGACCCAGATCAAGTGGGGCCTGAACTACATCGCCGAGCGCTACGGCACCCCGTGCGGCGCCTGGGGCCACAGCCAGGCCACCGGCTGGTACTGATCCTCCGGACCGCTGGGACGGGCCGGCTCCCTGAGGGAGCCGGCCCGTCGTTCGCTTTGACCCGATATGCCCGGCTCACGCGTAGGTCGTGACCGGATTCTGCGCGAGTTGAGTGAGCCTCGACACGTTCTGCACGGTCAGTGACATATGAGCCGGTTCTCCTCACTCTTCGTGTCGTTCGGTTTGAAACCATCCGTCCTTCTGCCTGACGGTGGGGCGTCAGCACCTTGCACGACGCGGAAAGCGTGACTCGGTTTGCGGGTTCTTCCGGTCGTGCCGCGGCTTCGCCTCCGGCCCCGGAGGGACGCCGCCGGGCGGACCGTCACCTCGAGCCTGCGGGATCGAGGTCGCCCGTGAACGGGTGATCCAGCACTGCGCCCGACGTCGGCGCGGACAGGAAAGGGCACTTCTTGCTCGGCACCTCTCCCGAAACCACCGACCGCACGACCGGCACCACCGATCAGACGGACACCGATCAGACGGACACGACCCGCGCCGGGACGACGGGAGGCCGCAGGGCCCTCGTCACCCGGGTACGCCGCCACCGCGGCGCCGCGCTGCGGGCCGGCGCCGGCGCCGTCGTCCTCCTGGGCGTCACCGCCGGCGTGCAGGCGCTGAGCGCGGCCCCCGCGCAGCAGCCGTCCGCCGCGGCGGCCGCGGACCTGATGCCCGAGAGCGAGGCGCAGCCGCAGACCGCCGACCTGACCGACGACGCGAAGGCGGCGACCGCCGCGGCCAACCGCGCCGCTCGCGTCGCGGCCGCGAACCGGGCCGCTGCCGCGAAGCGCGCCGCGCGTTCGGCCAAGATCGCGGCAGAGCGAGCCGCCCGCCTCGCCGCCGCCAAGCGGGCCGCCCGGGAGGCGGCTGCCGCGAAGGCGGCCGCCGCCAAGCGCCGCGCCGCGACCGCCGCCGCCGAGGCCTCGCGCAGCTCCGCGCGTGACCCGCGGTCCGCCGCCCGGGCGATGCTCGCCGCCCGCGGGTGGTCGGGCCAGTTCGGCTGCCTGGACTCCCTGTGGCAGCGGGAGAGCGGCTGGAACTACCGCGCCTCCAACCCGTCCTCGGGCGCCTACGGCATCCCCCAGGCGCTGCCCGGCGGCAAGATGGCGTCGGCCGGCTCCGACTGGCGTACCAACCCGATCACCCAGATCCGATGGGGCCTGAGCTACATCGCCTCGACGTACGGCACGCCGTGCGGTGCCTGGGCGCACAGCCAGGCGACCGGCTGGTACTGACCGGCACCCGCTCCCGGGAACGGCAGCGACGGGCCGGCCGCGGCACCCTCCCCGGGTGCCGCGGCCGGCCCGTCCGCGTGTCAGGCGCGTCAGGCGCGTCAGGCTCCGGTCATGCCTCGGACGTCGAGGCGCTCGTCGAGCGTCCGCTCGTCGATCTCGCCGCGCGCCACGAAACCGAGGTCGATCACGGCCTCGCGGATCGTCATGCCCTGGGCGACCGCGTGCTTCGCGACCTTCGCCGCGTTCTCGTAGCCGATGACGCGGTTGAGCGGCGTGACGATGGACGGCGAGGACTCCGCCAGCCGCAGCGCACGCTCCCGGTTCGGCTCCAGGCCCGCCACGCACCGGTCCGCCAGTAGGCGGGAGGCGTTCGCGAGCAGGCGGAGCTCCTCGAGCACGGCCCGCGACATCACCGGGACCATGACGTTGAGCTCGAACGCCCCGCTCGCGCCGGCCCAGGCCACGGTCGCGTCGTGGCCGACCACCTGCGCGCACACCTGCAGCACCGACTCCGGCACGACCGGGTTCACCTTCCCCGGCATGATCGAGGACCCCGGCTGCAGGTCGGGCAGGTGCACCTCGCCGAGCCCGGCGAGCGGGCCCGAGCCCATCCAGCGCAGGTCGTTGCAGATCTTCGTCAGGCTCACGGCGACGGTGCGGACCGCCCCCGACAACTCGACGAGGGCGTCGCGCGCCCCCTGCGCCTCGAAGTGGTCGCGGGCCTCGGTCAGCGGCAGGCCGGTGCTCCCGGCCAGCTCCGCGAGGACCTCCGCCGCGAAGCCCGTCGGGGTGTTGATCCCGGTCCCGACGGCGGTGCCGCCGAGCGGGACCTCCGCGACCCGGGCGACGACCCCGGACAGCCGCTCGATGCCGCGCCGCACCTGGGCGGCGTAGCCGTCGAGCTCCTGCCCGAGCGTCACCGGTGTGGCGTCCATGAGGTGGGTCCGGCCGGCCTTGACGACGTCGGCGCACTCGGCGGCCTTCGTCTCCAGGGCGGAGGCGAGGTGGTCCAGGGCCGGCAGGAGGTCCTCGAGCAGCACGCGCGTCGCCGCCAGGTGGACGGCGGTGGGGAACGTGTCGTTGCTCGACTGCGAGGCGTTGACCTCGTCGTTGGGGTGCACCCGGCGCCCGAGCCGGCGCGAGGCCAGCGCCGCGACGACCTCGTTGACGTTCATGTTCGTGCTCGTCCCCGACCCGGTCTGGAACACGTCGACGGGGAACTGGTCGGCGTGTCCACCGTCCGCGACCTCCTGCGCGGCCGCGGCCACGGCGTCCGCCACGTCCTCCGGCAGGACGCCGAGCCGCGCGTTGACGCGCGCGGCCGCGGCCTTGACGGCGGCGAGCGCGCGGATCACCGCCGGATCGACGCGGACGCCGCTCACCGGGAAGTTCTCGACCGCGCGCTGCGTCTGCGCCCCCCACAGCGCCGACGCGGGGACGGCGACCTCGCCCATCGTGTCGTGCTCGATGCGCACGTCCTGATCGGTCTGTTCGATCGTCATGCCGCCCATCGTCGTCGCGGCCGACGATTCGCTCCAGCCGGGTCACTCCAGCCGGCGGGCCAGGTACACCGCATAGGTGAAGGTGCGTCCCTCGCGTTCGACGTCGAGCAGGACCTCCTCGCAGCTGCCGCAGATCCGCTCCAGCACCAGGGAGAGCTCCGCCGACGCCTCGGCGGACCAGACGCCGAGCACGCCGTCCCGGCGGAGCGCCCGCGCGGCCAGCGAGAGGAACGGCGCCCCGTACACCCGCGTGTTGGCGGGGTGGACGAGGAAGCCGGGCCCGTTGTCCACGTCGAGGAGCAGCGCGTCGACGGACGCCGGGGGCAGCGCGGGCACGGCGTCGGCGACGTCGGCGACGGTGACGTGCACCCGCGGGTCGTCCAGCAGGCCCGCGACCGCCGGGATGCGCCCCTCACGGATCCACGTCACGAGCGGGGCGTGCAGCTCGACGACGTCCACCCGGACCACGCGCGGATCGGCCAGCACCGTCGACGTCGTGTAGCCCAGCCCGAGCCCTCCGACGACGACCCGAAGGTCGTCGCCGCCGAGCTGCTCGAGTGCCAGCGTGGCCAGCGCGCGCTCGGTCTCGGTCTGCTCGGTGTCCATCGCGAAGACGCCGTCCACGACGAGCTCGAGGACCTCGCCGATCGCGCCGTCGCCGCGGGAGCCGCGCGACAGGAGGGCGAGTTCGGCGATGCCGTCGTCGGCGCGCGCGACGACCCGCGACCCCTCGGCTGCCCACCCCCGCTCCACACCGGCATCCTGCCAGCACCCTCTCGACCTGCCCCTCCGCGGCCTACACTCGGCGGCGTGGCCACGACGGCGGGGGTGCGTGCCGCCGACGAGCCGCCTGTCCGCGAACGCCCGGCGTGGCGTCCCCGCGTTCCGGGGCTCGTCGCGTGGGTGGTCCGTCTGGCCGCCGTGTTCGCCGTCCTCGACCTGGTGCACCCGCCGGAGGGGCGGCCCCATCTCCACTCGCGGCCGCTGGCCGGCGTCGTCAACGGCTCCGTGTTCGCCGCCGCCGTGTTCGCCGCCGGCGCGATGCTCGTGCTCGCCGGCGGCCTCAAGCGGCGCAAGCGCCGCGCCTGGGGCTTCGCCGTCGGCGCCGTCGTCCTGGCCACGATCGCGCACGTCCCCGCGCACCGGTGGTCCGTCGTCGCGGTCAACGCCGCGGTGCTCCTGCTGCTCCTGGTCGCGCGGCGCGACTTCACCGCCGTCTCCGAACGCACCGGGCGCATCGTCGCGCTGCGCGTCTTCCTCGTCATGGGGACGGTGTCCGTCGTCTCGGGGCTGTTCCTCACCAGCCGGACGGCGCCGCGGTCCGGCATGGGCGAGCGGCTCGGGCAGGTCTTCGTCGGCCTTCTCGGGTTCACGCCCGACCTGGAGTTCCCGACCCCGATCACCTCGAACGTCACCGAGATCGCGCTCAACACGCTGGGTGCGCTGACCGCCCTGCTGACGCTGCTCACGCTGCTCGCCCCGGCGCGCAAGCCCTCGACGCTGAGCCCGGTGGCGGAGGACGGCCTGCGCGGCCTGCTCGCGAGGTTCGGGACGAGGGACTCCCTCGGGTACTTCGCGCTGCGCGGGGACAAGACCGCGATCTTCTCGCCCAGCGGCAAGGCCGCCGTGGTCTACCGCGTCGTCGGCGGCGTCACGCTCGCCGCCGGCGACCCGCTCGGCGACCCCGAGGCGTGGCCCGGCGCGATCCACGCCTGGCTCGAGGAGGCGGACCGCTACGCGTGGATCCCCGGGGTCGTCGGGGCCAGCGAGGACGGTGCGATCGCCTACCAGCGCGCCGGCCTGGACTCCCTGGAGCTCGGCGACGAGGCCGTGCTGCACCTGGACGAGTTCAGCCTCGACGGGCGCTCCATGCGCGTCGTCCGCCAGGCCGTGAACCGGGTCCGGCGGGCCGGCTACACGCTCGACGTGCACCGCCAGCGGGACCTCTCCCCGGACGAGCTCGCCGAGGCGGAGACGACGGCGGAGGCGCTGCGTGGCGAGGAGGTGGAGCGCGGCTTCTCGATGGCGCTGGGCCGGCTCGGCGACGAGCGCGACCCCGAGCTCGTCGTCGCCCGCTGCCGGGACGCCGACGGCCGGCTGGTCGCCGTCCTGACGTTCGTGCCGTGGGGATCGGACGGCTTGTCGCTCGACCTCATGCGCCGCGCCCGGGAGAGCGAGAACGGCACGGTGGAGTTCGTCGTCGTCGGTGTCGCGGAGGCCGCGAAGGAGCTCGGCGTCCGGCACATCTCGCTGAACTTCGCGGTGTTCCGCTCGGTGTTCGAGCGCGGGGCGCGGGTGGGTGCCGGGCCGGTGCTGCGGCTGTGGCACAAGCTGCTGGTCATCGCGTCGCGCTGGTGGCAGATCGAGTCGCTGTACCGGGCGAACGCGAAGTACCAGCCGGAGTGGGTGCCCCGGTTCGTGTGCTTCCGGCGCGCGGGGGAGCTGCCGCGGGTCGGGATGGCGGCGCTCGAGGCCGAGGCGTTCGTGCAGTTCCCCCGGCTGCGCTGGCTGGCGCGCTGACATCGGGGTAAGCACCAGCTCGTGACCGCGACATGGGCCCAGGCGCGGCGGCTGGCGGCCGCCGCGGCGGCGCCGGTCGCCCCGCTCGACCTGCCGCTGGAGGCGGCCGCGGGCGCGGTGCTCGCGGCGGCCGTGGTCGCCCGCACCGACCTGCCGCCCGCCGACACCTCGGCCATGGACGGGTGGGCCGTCGCCGGGCCGGGTCCGTGGCGGGTGCGGGGGCAGGTGCTCGCCGGCTCCGTCCCGCCTTCGCTGCGTCCGGGGGACGCCGTCGCGGTGGCGACCGGGACGTGGCTGCCGCCCGGAGCGGACGGCGTGGTGCGGTCGGAGGACGGGTCGCTGTCGGGCGACCGGCTGCGGTCGTCAGCCGTCCGCGACCCGGCTCGGGACGTCCGGCGGGCGGGTCGGGAGTGCCGGGCCGGGGACGTCGTGCTGCCGGCGGGTTCCCGGCTGACCCCGGCCGCCCTGGGCCTGCTCGCCGCCGCCGGGGCGGACGTCGTCAGCGTGCGGCGCGCCGCCGTCGACGTCCTCGTGCTCGGCGACGAGCTGCTGACGTCGGGCCCCGCGCGCGACGGGCGGATCCGCGACGCGCTCGGACCGATGCTCTCGGCCTGGCTGCCCGCGCTGGGACTGTCCGTGGTCGCCCGCCGGCGCGTGCCCGACTCCGCAGGCGCCCTGGGCGCGGCGCTCGCCGCGTCGACGGCCGACCTCACGGTGACGACCGGGTCGACCGCGCACGGCCCGG
>DASQJO010000037.1:0-3985 GCA_035630955.1 Kineosporiaceae bacterium | reverse complement strand
GGGTCTCGGCCTCGGCCGGTTCCGGCAGGCTGATGACGCGGGGCCGGGGCACACCGCCCGTGCGTCCCGCCAGCCGGTCGTAGACCTGGACGTACGCGGCCCGCTGGTGCGGCCACCCCAGCGCTCCGTCGATGCGCGCCCGGGCGATCTCGCCCATGGCGCGGCGCAGCGGCGCGTCGTCGAGGAGCCGGACGACGGACTCGGCGTAGCCCGCGATGTCGCCGTCGGGCACGTAGACGCCGGCGTTCTCCGCCGAGACCCGCGTCTCCTTGAGGTCGAAGGCGACGACGGGAAGCCCGAACGCCATGTACTCCAGCGTCTTGTTCATCGTGGAGAGGTCGTTGAGCGGGTTCCGGGGATCCGGCGAGAGCCCGACGTCGGCGGTCGACAGGACGTCGACGACCGTCTCGTCGGGCACCCGGCCCGGGAGCTCGACGAAGTCCCGCAGCCCGAGCTCGTCGCGCAGGGCGACCAGCTCGGCGTGGCAGTCCCCGCCACCCATGAAGGTGAACGAGACGTCGTCGCGGCCGAGCACGTGCACCACGTGGTGTGCCGCTCGGACGGCGAGGTCGACGCCGTCCTGGGGCCCCATGACCCCGAGGTAGGCGACGAGGTGGCGCCGACCGCGGCGGAGCGCGGGGACGGGGTCGCGCCGGTGCAGCCGCAGCGGATCCGGGCCGGTGCGGACGACGGTGACGTCCCCGGTGTCCTTGCCGCCCCGCTCGACGGCCACGCTCGCGTACGACCCGTTCGTCGAGATCACGTGGTCGGCCGTCCGGAACGTCGCACGCTCGAGCGCGAGCAGGCCGCGCCGCGGCAGGCGACCTCCCTCGGGGAACCGGGAGTCGAAGAGCTCGGGGCACAGGTCGTGGTGGTCGAACACGAAGCGCGAGCCGTCCCGCCAGCGCAGGAAGCGCGCGAGCGGCCAGAAGATGTCGGGCGGGTTGCAGGCCTGCAGCACGGTGAAGCCGCCGCGCCGGCGAGCGCGGAGCACGAGGCGGGCGGTCGCGAGGAACGAGTACGCGTACTCGAGGACGAAGCCGGCGGCGTGGCCCCCGGGCGCGTACGGGCGGTACTTGAGGATGGTGACGCCGTCGATCACCTCGTGGTCCGGGTCCCCCGTGCCCTTCGGGCAGACGACGGTGACGTCGTAGCCGGCCGCGGTGAGCGCCTGGCACTCCAGCCAGACCCTGCGGTCGAACGGCACCGGCAGGTTCTGGACGATGATGAGCACGCGGGGGCGATCGCCCACCTGCTCGGAGGTGGCGACGCCGTCGGCCGAGGTCGCCGTCATGCGGTCCACCCGAGGCCTTCGTAGCCGGCGATCCGTTCCACGTCCTCGCCCAGGCGGCCGCTGAGGTCGACGATGCGCTCGGGAGGTGCCTCGCGCAGGGCGCGGACGACGGCCGCCTCGGACGTCGCCACGACGGCGGTGTCGCTGCCATCGAGGGCCTCCTGCGGCGTCCTGGCGAGCAGTCGTGAGAGGTGCGGCAGGCGCGCCTGGACATAGCGCAGGTTCGCCCCGGTGAGGCGCTGGGGGTTGACGATCGGGTCGTAGATCCGGACCTCGAAGCCCTTGCCCAGCAGCCGCTCCGCCAGCTCCACGTTGGGGCTCTCGCGCAGGTCGTCAGTGTCGCTCTTGAAGCTCAGCCCCAGCAGCGCGACGCTGCGGGCCGGGCTGGCGACGATCCGGTCGAGCACGTCGCGGACGACGAGCTCGTTGCTGCGCAGGGTGCCCGCGAGGAGCGGGACGTCGAGGTCGTTGACGCGGGCCATGTGCAGCAGCGCCCGCAGGTCCTTGGGCAGGCAGGAACCGCCGAAGGCGAAACCGGGGCGCAGGTAGGCGGGCGAGATGTTGAGCGTACGGTCCTCGCAGAAGATCTCCATGACCTCGCGGGCGTCCACCCCGTAGGCCCGGAAGACACGCCCCATCTCGTTGGCGAACGAGACCTTGGTCGCGTGGAAGGCGTTGCAGGCGTACTTGAGCGCCTCGGCGCTGCGGACGTCGACCTGGTGCAGGTCGCGCCCGAGGAAGGCGAAGAGGTCCGCCAGGACGTCGTGCACCTGGGGGTCGCCGGCGCCCGCGACGACGAACGGCGGATCGAAGAAGTCGGCGACGCCGGATCCCTCGCGCAGGAACTCCGGGCACATCGCGGTGCCGATCCGCCAGCCCGACTCCTCCCGGAGGTCGGCGAAGGTCGGGGCGACGATCTCGTCGCCGGTGCCCGGCGGGACCGTGCTGCGGACGACCACGGCGTGGAAGCCGGACTCCGGCGGGCGCACCGTGCCCAGGGCGGACCGGATGTCCGCGAGGGCTCGCCGCAGGTAGCTCAGGTCGGTGCTGCCCTGCGGCGTGGACGGCGTGCCCACGCACAGGAGCGAGACGTCGGCGCTCTCCAGCGCCTCCGCGGCGTCGGTCGTGGCGTGCAGCGCGCCCGCGGCGACGCCGCCGGCCACGAGGTCGTCCAGACCCGGCTCGACGACCGGGCTGCGACCCTGCCGGATCAGACCGACCTTGATCTCGTCGACGTCGACCCCGTACACGTCGTGGCCGCGGGACGCCAGTCCCGCCGCGGTGACGGTGCCGACGTACCCGAGGCCGAAGACGGCGATGCGCATGATGGACCCCCACGGAAGGCGGAACGGACCGTGACCGCTCGAGGCGCTCCCTTAGGCGACGTCGCTGGACTGTCACCTGATACCGGGGCATGCCGACCTTCTCCACGGAGTCGGTGACGGTGCGTGTTCGAGGGGCGACGTGGATGCACGAACCCGCGATCACTCCTGCGATCGGTGAGGATGGCCCCTCGGGGTGGGAGGAGAACGCATGCAGAAGGTCCGGAACCGTCCGCCGGCGTCGTGGGCAGCGGCAGCCTGGTCGTCGGCCTGCTTCCTGCTCCTGACCGTAGCCGTCGCCCGGGGTCTCCTGGACGGGCTCGACCGGTCGATCCTCGCTTTCGTCCGGCCGGACTACGAGTGGCGCCGGGGTCAGGTGGCGTGGAACTACGTGGTCGACGGATTCCAGCCGCCGGTCGCCGGCACGTTGCTGGCGGCGGTCACGGTCGCCGTCTGCGTGTCACGACGCTCGTGGCGGCCCGCCGTGCCCGTCGTGATGGCGAGTGCCGTCGGGGCCGGGGCCACGCTGCTGGTCAAGGTCGTCCTCGCACGGCCGGATCCGGGTGCGACGGGGAGCGGTGTCGGCGGAAGCTTCCCCTCCGGTCACACCCTGGGCGTGGCGCTGTGCGCGGGCCTGGTCGTCCACCTCGTGCGACCGGCCGCCCCACGTTCGCCGTCGTTGGTCGCGGGACTCGCCGGCGCGGTCATGGGGTTCGCCCTCGTCGTCGTCGGCGCGCACTGGGCCTCCGACGTCATCGGCGGGTTGCTGCTCGGTCTGGCCGCCGTATCCGCCGCCGCGGCATTCGGGACGGGACGAGGCCGGGCGGTCGTGGACCTGTCGGAGGGGAGACAGGTCCACGACCGCCCGGTGTCGTAACCGCGGTGGCTACGAGCTGGTCACCGAGAAGTCGGTGAACCGGAACGTGGCGGGCTTGCCGTCGGTGCTGACCACCTCGACACCGAAGCAGATCTGCCCGAGCGTGGAGTTCGCCGGGACCCTGCCCTTGGCGACCAGGTAGTCGATCATCGCCTTGAGGTCGAGCGATCCGGACGCGACCGGTGACTTGGGGACGAAGGCCAGGTAGCTGTTGCCACCCGCGGCCCAGACGTCCCAGGTGATGCCCGACACGGAAACCGTGCCGACGACGCTCCCGGAGGGGCGCTGGCCGTGGTTCTCCGTCCAGATCATGATCTCGCGGTTGCCCGGGACGCCATTCATCCAGATGTCGTAGGCGATGTCGTAGATGCCGGTGCCCGAACCCTGGGCGGCGAAGGTGCTCCGCAGGGACTTGAACGACGACCAGGCGGGCTCCTTGCCGGTGCTCCAGTCGTGGTAGTCCCGGTGCACGTTCGGGTAGGTCTTGACGGC
>DASQJO010000036.1:0-13158 GCA_035630955.1 Kineosporiaceae bacterium | reverse complement strand
CGAGAAGAGGAGGATCAGCCCTTCAGGCCGCTGCGGGCCACGCTGGCGATCACGTGGCGCTGGGCGAAGATGAACAGGATGATCACCGGGACGCTCGCGACGACGGCACCGGCCATGATGACCGGGTAGTTGACGTTGTAGGCGCCCTGCAGGATCGGCAGGCCCGCCGGCAGGGTGAACTTGTTCGGCGAGAACAGCACGTACACCGGCCAGATCAGCTCGTTCCAGTTGGTGAGGAACGACAGCACCGCGAGCGTCGCGAGCCCCGGCCGGACCAGCGGCAGCACGATCCGCAGGAAGATCTGCCACTGGTTGGCCCCGTCGAGCAGGGCCGCCTCCTCGATCTCCCGCGGCAGGGCCAGGAAGATCTGCCGCAGGAAGAAGACCCCGAAGGCACCGCCCGCACTCGGGATCGCGATCGCCCAGATGCTGTCCAGCCACCCGAGGTCGCTCACGATGAGGAAGTTCGGGATGAGCAGCACGAAGCTCGGGATGAAGATCGTGCCCACGATCAGCCCGAAGATCAGGTTCTTGCCGGGGAAGTCCATCCGGGCCAGCGCGTACGCCGCCATCGACGCCGTCACGACGATGAGCACGGTGTTGATGACCGCGGCGGCGAGGCTGTTGAGGAACCACAGGACGACCGGGGTCTGCGACGTGGTCGACGCGAGCGGCTTGTAGCTCTCGCTGGTGAACGGGTTCGGGATCCATCCCAGGGACTGTGTGCTGGTCGCGTCGGCCGTCGTCTTGAACGACGTCACCAGCATCCACAGCAGCGGCAGGATGAAGACGAGGGACAGGAGGACCAGGACCACGTAGAAGCCGATCCGGCTCGGCCCTCGTCCCGCCCCGCGGGCTGCCGGGCGCAGGTTCTCCTGAGTCAGGCCGGAAACCGCGTCGACGGCATCCGTCGCGGCCATCAGCTCTCACCCTCCTCGCTCCGGAACAGCCTGAAGTTCAGCAGGCTGATGATGATCAGGACCGCCGCGAGGATGTACCCCATGGCTGCCGCGGCGCCCTGGCGGAACTCGCGCAGACCGGTCTGGGCGATGTACATGATCGCCGTGCGCGTCTCGTTGTCCGGAGCCCCCTGGGTCGTGATGTACGACTGCCCGAACATGTTGGCCGAGGCGAGGATCGTCACGGTCAGCACGAACAGGAGCACCGGCCTCAGACCCGGAAGGGTCACGTACCGGAACTGCTGCCACTTGTTGGCACCGTCGACCTCGGCGGCCTCGTAGAGGTCGGGCGAGATGTCCTGCAGTCCGGCCAGATAGATGATCGCGTTGAACCCCATGGTCCACCACACCGTCATCCCGACCAGCGTCACCCAGACCCACGGCGTCGACGTGGTCCAGGCCGGCTGCGGAAGGTGCAGGAGCCCGAGGTAGTAGTTCACGATGCCGATCGTCGGCTCGAGGATGAACCGGAAGAGGACGCCGACGACCGCCACGCCGAGCACGTACGGCGTGAAGAAGACCGCCCTGAAGAACGTGCGGCCGGGGAATGCCCTGTTCAGCAGCAGCGCCAGGCCGAGCGGGAGGACGAGGAGGAACGGCACCGAGAGGACGGTGAAGATCGCCGTCGCCCGCATCGAGTACCAGAACGGCCCGGCGTCCCGGGAACTCGACGTGAAGAGGTCGGTGTAGTTCTGCAGCCCCACCCACGGCTTGCCCGGCAGCAGGTAGTTGTAGTCGTGCAGGCTGACCCAGATGCCGTAGACGGCGGGCACCAGCACGAACCCGATGAACAGCACCAGGAACGGCGCGAGGAACAGATATGGGGTGGCCCGCCCCGTCCGGCGGACGGGCCGGTTGCGCGGTGCAACCGACCCGTCCCCGGCACGCCCTACCGCGGCGGGTCGCGCAGCGGTGGTCACATCATCCTCCGTACTTGCTCTGGTTGGCCTTGAGGATCTGGTTGGCCTTCGCGGCCGAGTCCTTGAGCGCGGCAGCCGGCTCGGCCTTGCCGAGGATCGCCGCCTGGTAACCGGTCCAGAACTGGGTCAGCACGTCGGAGATGCCCGGCAGGGCCGGCGGGAAGTGCGCGTAGTCCAGCTCCTCCGCCAGCTTGTCCTCCGGGCTGATGGACTTGAACTCCTGGCTGTCCAGCACCGTCTTGGAGGCGGGGATCTTGCCCGTCTTCACCCACGGGATCGAGTTCTCGCCGACGTACTTGATGAAGAACTCGGACGCCTGCGTGACGTTCGGGTCGGTGCTGCCCTGCCGGGGCAGCACGAACTGGTGGGAGTCCGCCCAGACGCCCTTCTGGGACCCGATCTGCGGCACCGGACCCGCCCCGTAGTCGTCCGGGTTCTTCTTCCCCCGGACGGTGTCGTTGACCTGCCAGATGCCGTTGATGTTGATGGCGTTCTGGGCGTTGTGGAGCGCCACGTAGTCGGCGTCCTGGGCGACGTTGGCCGGGCTGTAGCCCTGGTCCACCATGCTGCGCATCCAGGTGAGCGCCTGGACCGCAGGGTCCTGGTCCCAGGTGGCCGTCTTCAGGTCGTCGCTGAGCACCGACCCGCCGAACTGGTAGATCATGCCGAAGAACGTGAGTCCGCCGGTGAACTGGAACGGGCTCACCCAGTAGCCCTTGATGCCCTTGCCCTTCATGGTCTTGAGGGCCTCTTCGAAGTCGTCCTTGGTCATGGGCGGCTTCTCGGGGTCCAGACCGGCCTTGGTGAAGACCTTCTTGTTCCAATACATGGCCAGCGGGTGGACGTCGAGCGGGATGCCGAAGCGCTTGTTCTGGTAGAGACCGCCCTGCCAGACGACCGGCGAGAAGTCCGACTCCTGGAGCTTGAGCGCGTCGGCGATGTCCTGGATGGGGACAATGCTGTTCTGCGCGGCCGCCGTCCCGATGTCGTCGACGTGCATGGCGGCCACGTTCGGGCCGTTGCCGCTCGCCACGGCCGCGGGGAACTTCTGGAAGAAGTCCGCCCACTGGTAGGTGTTCATCTCGACCTTGATCTTGGGGTTCTCCGAGTTGAACTTGTCGACGATCTGCTTGATCCCGACGCCGTCGGCGCCGGTGAAGCCGTTCCAGAACTTCACCGTGACGTTCGGTCCGGTGTAGCTGGCGCCCCCGTTGCCGCCGGCCGGCGCACTCGCCGCGGGCGGGGTCTTCGACCCGCCGCAGGCGGCGAGCGCTGCCATGAGACCGAGCCCGCCGCCGAGGGACAGCAGGCCGCGGCGGGTGAGTGCCGCCTGCTGCGAGGCCGCCCGCCGGTCCTCTCCGCGGGGCTCCGAGCTGAACGGATTGTTCGACGTCATCGTGTGTCGCTCCTTGTGGTGGCCGTGACCAGGGGTGAGATCTGTCGGGGTCGTGGACGCTGGTGCCGATCGGCCCGGGTCAGGGCCGGTAGACGCGGAAGTAGTCGAAGGACGCGGTCGCCTGGGGCGCGTCGCTCGCGTTCGCGCCCTGGGAGATGAGACCGACCTTGAGGGCCGTGTGCGCCGGCAGCGTCCACGTGCCACCGCGGGTCCAGGTACGTCCGTCGCGGCTGGTGAACGGGGTCAGGAGGTGCTCACCCGTGCTCGGGTTGGTCCGGTGGACCACCCGCAGCCACATGGTTGACGCCGGGGGACCGACGATCGTTCCTCCGTAGGAGAGCCGACCCGCGTACGGCATCTCCTTGCCGAACTCCGTCTGCCGGGTGTTCCAGATCGCGACCCGGTCGAGGCGGACGAAGAGGTCGTCGTTGACGTACACGATGATCCCGGCCTGCTGGTAGTTGCGGATCTCGTCCGTGCCGAGCGGCAGCGTGAGCTTGGTCTGCACCGTCCAGTTCCCGGCCGGGGCGTTCCGCAGCAGGACGCTGGCGGTGTTGGCCGGGCCCACGAGGTCGTCGCGCTGCGTCGGCCAGTTGAGGCTGCCGCCGCCCAGGGTGATCTCGGGCGAGCGGACCAGCTGCCATCCCGGGGCCAGGGTCGACCCGTTGAACTCGTCGGAGGCGGAGCGGACGAGCCGGCCGGGCCCGATGGACGCGAGCCGCTCGAGGCAGTCGCGGTTGCGGTTGGCGGACACGCCACCGGAGGGCTTCGCTCCCCGGACGGCCGGGCCGCGCTGCACGGAGTCGCTCGGGCCGCAGCCGTAGCGGACGACGGGCCAGCCGTGCACCCAGTCGATCCGGTCGATGAGCATGGGACGCCGGTTGATGCCGTACGGCTCGTTCAGGAAGGGGTTGTTCCGGTCGATCGCGTGGTAGACGATCCAGCGCTGGCCGCGGTCGTCCGTGGCCATGCTGTTGTGGCCGGTGCCGATCCAGCGGTTGCCGTTCTGGTAGAGCACTGGCGTCCCGCCCGTGTCACCGCCGACGTCGATCCGCAGCCCGTCCTTGTCGACGTACGGGCCGGTGAGGTTCCGCGAGCGGGCGACCTCGACGCTGTAGCCGGTCGTCGGACCCGCGCAGCAGTTGGCGGTGGAGCCGAAGAAGTACCAGTAGCCGTTTTTGCGCGTGATGTAGGTGCCCTCGAACTTGTTGTCGATGGCGATCCGCGTCGGCTCGCTCGTCGTGTGCTTGCCGGTGGTGTCGAGGGACTGCTGGAAGATCCCGCCGTAGTACGAGCCGTAGAAGAGGTGCTCGACGCCGTCGGTGTTGCGGACCACCTCGGGGTCGAAGGTCCAGAGGAAGTTGTTGCCGGGGCCGCCACGACGCGGACCGACGACCGGGGCGCCGCTGTCCGTCCAGGGGCCGAGCGGCGTCGGCGCGGTCGCCATGCCGATGGCGTTGTCGTCGAGGTCGGGCGTGACCGTCGTCCGGGTGACGACGTAGTACATCCGCCACTCGCCGCCGGCGTAGTGCACGTCCGGAGCCCAGAGGGCCGCACCGTTCGCGGTGTCAGCCCAGCTCGGCAGCTTCGCCGAGCTGAAGGCGTCGCCCGCGTAGGTCCAGTGCACCAGGTCGCGCGACTTGGACATCGGGATGAAGTGTGGCGTCGTCTCACCGCTGCGCAGCGGGTCCGACGTCGCGTACGCGTACCACCAGCCGTCGCGGCCACGGACGACGTCCGGGTCGGCGTAGGTGTCCGCGAACGAGCGCGAGACGGGGTTGCGGTAGGTCGTCGGATGGACGGCCGCCTTCGACGACGACGTGGCCGGCGCGGCCGAGGCCGCGGGCGCGCCCACGAGTGCGAAGGACAGGACCACGAGGCCGGAGACCACCCCGGACAGGGGCCGTCCGGCGCCTTTGCCGGTGAGCTGCATGCGGGGAGTTTGCACCTATTCCATCGTTGGAACAAGACGTACGATCGCCGCACTTCGATAACGATGTCCGGAAGGCCGGTGGGATGAGCAGGCCGTACCGCAACCCGGTCCACGCTGGGTACTTCGCCGACCCCTTCACCTTGCGTGTCGGCGACGACTACCTCGCCTGGGGTACCGGGCGGGTCGTCGAGGGCCGCGTCTTCGAGACCCTCCGCTCTCCCGACCTGGTGCACTGGGAGTCGGTCGGTGGCGCGCTCGAGCGACTGGCGCCGGACCTCGAGGCCGGACTCGGTTCCGACTACTGGGCGCCCGAGGTCGTACCGGCGGACGGCCGGTGGTGGATGTACTACTCGGTGGGTCGCGGCGACGTCGGGCACTCCCTGCGCGTCGCCGTCGCCGACGAGCCCTGCGGCCCGTACCGGGACCTCGGCGTCGACCTCACGCCGGACGAGCGGTTCGCCATCGACCCGCATCCGTTCGTGGACGCCGACGGCACCCGCTACCTCTTCTACGCCCGCGACGTCCTGGACGGGCCGCGGGTCGGCACCATGCTCGCCGTCGACGTGCTGGAGCGGATGGACCGGCTCGCCGGCCGGCCCACCGCCGTGCTCGCGCCCAGCGGCGACTGGCAGATCTTCCGGCGGGCGCGGCCGATGTACGGCGGGGTCTACGACTGGCACACCCTCGAGGGGCCCTTCGTGCGGCGGCGGAACGACCGCTACGTGCTCTTCTACTCCGGCGGCAACTGGGAGGAGCCGACGTACGGCGTCGGCTGGGCCGAGGCCGACTCGCCGCTCGGACCGTGGCGGGAGCGCCCGGACCGCCCGCCGCTGCTGCGCACGGTGCCCGGGCACGTCCTCGGTCCCGGGCACAACTGCGTGGTCACCGGGCCGGACGGGCAGGACGTGGTCGTCTACCACGCCTGGGACAGCGCGCGGGTGGCCCGGAGCCTGTGCATCGACCCCCTCGGCTGGACCGCGGACGGCCCGGTCACGGACGGACCGACGTGGACCGAGACCGATCTGCAGCGGGTCGTGGAGGCGGCCCCGGTGACCGGCTGACCGTCCCGGTCGGAGGGCTCGGCCGATCTGCACAACCAGAAGCGGCTCCGGCTGTCAGAGGCTGCCGGTGCCGCTGTCGGAGGGCCCCCCTAAGTTGCGGGCAGCCCAGTGCACTGGGAGACGCGACCGGGCGTCCGGCATCGAGCCCTGGGAGGGGCGCATGGCCATCGGTTGGAGACTGCACGGCGACGGGCGGACGCTGGGACCGGGTGACGTCGTCGCACCCGACGAGCGGCTGAGCTGGGGGAGGACCGTCGGTCTCGGCGCGCAGCACGTGGTGGCCATGTTCGGCGCCACGTTCGTCTTCCCCCTCATCATGGGGCTGAACCCGCAGCTCGCGATCATGATGAGCGGCATCGCGACGATCATCTTCCTGCTCATCGTGCAGGGCAGGGTCCCGAGCTACCTCGGTACGAGCGCGTCGTTCGTCGGCGGGGTCGCGGCGATCCGCGCGCAGGGCGGCACCTCGCAGCAGGTGACGGGCGCGATCCTGGTCGCCGGCCTCGTCCTCGCGCTGATCGGCGTGATCATCCACTTCGCGGGCAGTCGCGTCGTCTACGCGGTGCTGCCGCCCGCCGTCACCGGTGCCGTCGTCATGCTCATCGGCTTCAACCTCGCACCGGTGGTCGCCGCCGTCTACTGGCCGCAGGACCAGGGCGTCGCGCTGCTGACCATGATCTTCGTCATCGTCGTGAGCCTCGCCACCCGCGGCTTCATCAGCAGGATCGCGATCTTCCTCGCGCTGGTCTTCGGGTACGTGCTCTCGTGGGGGCTGGACAAGACCGTCGGCCGGATCACCGCGCCCGACGGGACGGGCACGGTGTCGACGCACTATCGCGTCGACTGGACGAACGTGACCGGCGCCAGCTGGTTCGGCTTCCCGCCCTCGACCGGCACGCTCGGCCCCGACGGCAAGCCGCTCGTCGGCTACCACGGGCCCAGCTTCTCGCTGACCTTCATCCTGCTCGTCCTCCCGGCGGTCATCGCCCTGATCGCCGAGAACACCGGGCACGTCAAGGCCGTCGCCGAGATGACCGGCTCCGACCTCGACCCCTACATGGGCCGGGCCATCGCCGCCGACGGCGTCGGCACCGCGGTGGCGAGCGCGGTGGGGGGCTCGCCGACGACGACCTACGCCGAGAACATCGGCGTCATGGCCGCGACCAGGGTCTACTCGACCGCCGCCTACTACGTCGCCGCGATCGTGGCGATCCTCTTCGGGCTCTCGCCGAAGTTCGGCGCGCTGGTGTCGGCGACGCCGGGCGGCGTGCTCGGCGGCATCACGGTCGTCCTCTACGGCATGATCGGCCTGCTCGGCGCGAAGATCTGGAAGGAGAACGGGGTCGACTTCGGCAACCCGATCAACCTCGTGCCGCTCGCGGCGGGCATCATCATCGCCATCGGCGACGTGAGCTGGCAGATCACCAAGGACTTCACGCTCAGCGGCATCGCCTTCGGCACGATCGTCGCCGTGGCCGGCTGGCACCTGGCCCGCGTCCTCGCACCGGCGGAGATGCGCGACGCCACGCAGTCCGAACGCCGGGTCGGCGGCGCATCGGTCATCGTGGACGCACCCGGCGCGTACACCGAGCCCGATCCGTACCGGGAGCGGTGAGGACGCACCGGGAGGCCATACCGCGCGCACCGCGCCGTCGCGAGAGGATGCGCCCGTGAAGCCGTCGCCGTTCACCTACCACCGGCCCGAGAGCCTCGACGAGGCGCTGAGCGTGCTGGCGGAGGTGGGCGGCGACGGCAAGGTGCTGGCCGGCGGGCAGAGTCTGCTGCCCGTGCTGTCGATGCGGCTCGCCGCACCTGCGCACCTCGTCGACGTCAACCGGCTCGCCGAGCTCGCCTACGTGCGCGCCGAGCCGGGCGGCGTCCGCGTCGGCGCGCTCGCCCGGCACGCCGCCGTCGAGCGGGACGAGCAGGCCGACGTCGTCCAGCCCCTGCTCCGGCAGGCGCTGCGGCTGGTCGCGCACCCGACGATCCGCAACCGCGGGACGACCGTGGGATCGCTGGCGCACGCCGACCCGGCGGGTGAGATGACCGCCGTGCTCGCCGTCCTGGGCGGCCGGGTCACCCTCGTGTCGAAGGCCGGACGCCGGGAGGTCGACGCGGCCGACTTCTTCGTCGGGCCGCTGGAGTCCGCGGTCGGTGCGGGCGAGCTCGCCGTCGAGGCGTTCTTCCCGGCCGCGCCGCCCGGGTCGGGGACGGCGTTCCTGGAGGTCGCCCGCCGGCACGGCGACTACGCCGTCTGCGGCGTCGCGGCCGTCGTCACCCCCTCCCCCGAGAGCGTGGACGTCGCCGTCGGCTACGTCTCGATGGGGCCGACGCCGGCGGTCGCGCGGCTCGCCGACGCCCGGCCGTCCGGGCCCCCGGTCGACCCCGCCTCCTGGGCGGAGGCCGCGGACGCTGCCGTCACGGGCCTCGAGCCCGAGGCGGACATCCACGCGAGCGCCGACTACCGGCTGCACCTCGCGCGCGTGCTCACGGCGAGAGCGCTGGCGGCCGCCTGGTCGGCGTCGGCGGCGAGCGGGACGGAGGCTGCGTGAGCGAGCAGCGGCTCCCCGTGAGGATCGTGGTCAACGGCACCGAGCACCGCGTCGAGGTCCCGGTGCGCCGGCTGCTCTCCGACGCCCTGCGCTACGACATCGGCCTGACGGGCACGCACGTCGGCTGCGAGCACGGCGTCTGCGGCGCCTGCACCGTCCTGCTCGACGGCGTGCCCGTCCGGTCGTGCCTGCTGCTCGCCGTGAGCGTCGACGGCGGCTCGGTCACCACGGTCGAGGGGCTCGCGGGCGTCGGGGGCGGGCCGCACCCCGTGCAGCAGGCGTTCACGGAGTGCCACGGCCTGCAGTGCGGCTTCTGCACGCCGGGCTTCCTGACGACGGTCGCGGCCTACCTCGAGGAGAACCCCGACCCGACCGAGGACGAGGCGCGCGAGGCGGTCGCCGGCAACCTCTGCCGGTGCACGGGCTACCAGAACATCGTGGCCTCCGTGCTCCGCGCAGCCGAGCTGCAGAGGGAGGCCGGGGCGTGACCGCGCTCGACGAGCCGCTGACCGGCAGCTCCCTGGTCGGCAGTCGCGTGCAGCGCCGCGAGGACGCGCGCCTGGTCACCGGCCAGGGCAGGTTCCTCGCCGACCTCGTCCACGGCACCTGGGCCGCGGCCTTCGTCCGCAGCCCGCACGCGCACGCCCGCGTCGTCGACGTCGACGTCACCGCGGCCCTGGACGTCGAGGGGCTCGTCGGCGTCTACACCTACGAGGACCTGCTGGAGGCCGACGTCCGCGACGGGACGCGCGTCGCGGAGCGGCTGCCGCTGCTGATCCCGCACCCGGACCTCACGCACGGTCGCACCGGATACGCGCTGGCGAACAGCGTCGTGCGGTACGTCGGCGAGCCCGTCGTGCTGGTGGTGGCGAGCGACCGCTACGTCGCCGAGGACGTCGTCGACCGGATCCGGGTGGCCTACGAGGTGCTGCCGCCGGTGGTCGGCGTCGAGGCGGCGCGCGCGGCGGAGCATCTCGTGCACGACGACGTGCCGGGGAACGTGTCGGCGCACATGCTCCAGGAGGTCGGGGACGCGCCGGCCGCGATCGACGCCGCTCCGCACGTGCTCGAGCTGGATCTCGACGTCGAGCGGTCGATGTCGAGCCCGCTCGAGGGCCGCGGCGTCGTGGCGCGCTGGGATCCGCACGAGAGCTCCATGCGGATCTGGTCCTCGACGCAGACGTCGACCGGCGTCCGCGCGGCCGTCGCCGCCAAGCTCGCCCTGCCGCTGGCGAAGGTCGACTGCATCACCCCGGACGTCGGCGGCGGCTTCGGCGTCAAGATCATGCACCCGTGGCCGGAGGAGGTCCTCGTGCCGTGGGCGGCGCGGCTCCTCGGGCACGACGTCTCGTTCGTCGAGGACCGCCGCGAGCACTTCGTCGCCAGCGCGCACGAGCGGCGCCAGCTGCAGCACGTCCGCGTGGGGTTCGACGACGCCGGGCGCATCCTCGGCCTCGACGTCACGCTGTGGCACGACAACGGCGCCTACCTGCCGTACGGCGTGATCGTCCCGATCAACACCTCGACCCAGCTGCTCGGGCCGTACAAGCCGGGCGCCTACCGGGTCGAGTTCTTCTCGCTGTACACGAACACCGTCGTCGTCACGCCGTACCGCGGCGCCGGCCGGCCGCAGGGCGTGTTCGCGATGGAGCGGACCATGGACGCCATCGCCGCTTCGCTCGGCATGGACCGGGCCGACGTCCGTGCCGCGAACTTCATCCAGCCCGACGAGTTCCCGTACGACCATGGCCTGACGTTCCAGGACGGGCGACCGCTGGTCTACGACTCCGGCGACTACCCGGAGCTGCTCCGCAAGACCAAGGCGCTGGTCGGGTGGGACGAGTTCCGGGCGTACCGGGACGCCGCCCGCGCGCAGGGACGCCGGGTGGGCATCGGCCTCGCCTGCTACGTCGAGGGCACCGGCGTCGGGCCGTACGAGGGCGCGCACGTCCAGGTGGAGACCTCCGGGCGGGTGAACGTCTCGATCGGCCTGACGACGCAGGGCCAGGGGCACCAGACCGCGTTCGCGCAGATCGCCGCCGACACCCTCGGCGTCCGGCTCGAGGACGTGCACGTGACGTCCGGCGACACCCGGCGCTTCGGCTACGCCGTCGGAACGTTCGCGTCCCGCGCGGCCGTGATGAGCGGCAACGCGGTCGGGCTCGCCGCGACGAAGGTCCGGCAGAAGGCGCTGCGGATCGCGGCCGACGCGCTCGAGGTCGACCCGGCCGACCTGGAGATCGTCGACGGCGTCGTGCGGGTGGCCGGCGCGCCGTCGACGTCGATCCCGCTGTCGACGGTGGCGGTGCTGTCGAACCCGCTGCGGTACGCGTTCGACGCCTCGGCGGCGGCCGCCACCCAGTTCGCGGGGTCCGCCCACCCGGACAGGCCGCCCGTGGCGGACGACGACGAGCCGGGCCTGGAGGCGAGCGACTACTACTCGCCGATCCGCTCGACCTTCGCCAGCGGCATGCACGCCGCGATCGTCGAGACCGACCCGGACACGGGGGAGATCAGGATCCTGCGGTACTGCGTCGTGCACGACTGCGGCACGCTCGTGAACCCGATGATCGTCGAGGGGCAGATCCACGGCGGCGTCGCGCAGGGCGTGGGCGGCGCGCTCTACGAGAAGGTCGAGTACGACGAGAACGGGCAGATCCTCAACGCCTCGTTCATGGACTTCCTCATGCCGTACGCCACGGAGGTCCCGAAGATCGAGACCGACCACCTCGAGACGCCCTCACCGCTCAACCCGCTCGGCATCAAGGGCGCCGGTGAGGCCGGCGTCATCCCGGGCATGGCGGTGTTCGCGGCGGCGATCGAGGACGCCGAGGAGATCCCGATCCGGCGGATGCCGATCTCGCCGTCGGACCTGTTCGAGCTGAGACGCCGGCACCGCCCCTGACGACGTGCCGGCGTCCCGCAGGGCCGTCGCGCACCCACAGTCCCGCACCCGGCGTCCGAGCCGCGGCGGTGCCTGCTCGCGAGGCTTTGCGGTGCAGTCAGATATGAGGTACCCGTGCTCCACCATGAGGCACCCGTGCTCCGCGCGAACCCTCCGCCGCCGCTCCCGCCCCACATGTCGGTGCACCGCAAAGCATTCGGAGACGCCCTCGCTCGCCGGCTCAGGGCCGTGCCTCCCGCACCCGTGAGGTGCTCGATGCGACCGGCCTGACCAGGTGTCCCGGTTGTACTGTCTCCGGCACACCAGTGGGAGGCACCGTGAAGATCAACGGCACCGCGACGCTGAACGCCCCGCGCGACCAGGTCTGGGCAGCGCTGAACGACCCGGCCGTCCTCGTCCGCACGATCCCGGGGTGCGAGCAGCTCGAGGCGCTCGGCGACGACCGCTACCGGATGACCGTCACCGCCGGCGTCGCGTCGATCAAGGGCACCTATCTCGGCGAGGTCGCGCTCACCGACCCGGACCCGTCGAGCGCGTTCACTCTCCGGGCCTCGGGCTCCGGCGCGCCGGGCACGGTGCAGGCAGACGTCCGGGTCACCCTCGACGACGCGGAGGACGGCGGCACGCTGCTCAGTTACGCCGCGGACGCCGTCGTCGGCGGCGCGGTCGGCGGCGTCGGGCAGCGCGTGCTCGCCGGGGTCGCCAAGAAGACCGCAGGCGAGTTCTTCCGCGCCGTGGAGGCCGCGCTCGCCGAGCCCGCGCCCGCCGCCGCATCGAACGGCAGCGCCCTCGCCGTGCCGGGTCAGCCCGGGTCGCCGACGGTCGAGGCGGCCGACGGTGCCCCGACCGTCGAGGAGGTGCGGGACGCCGTGCTCGCCGGCGGGGCGGCAGGTCCGTCCTCCGCCGTGTTCCGGCGCCCGGAGGCCGGCGCCGGCCGGCAGGTGCACGTCGACGTCCGCAACCAGCTCCCCGGCGTCCTCGTCGGCGCCGCGATCGCGCTGATCGGCGTCTGGCTGGGCGCCCGCCTCGGCCGCCGCCGCTGACCGCCGGTTCAGGACACGCGGCGGCGCCCGCCCGCGGTCGCAGGCGGGCGCCGTCGTGGCGCGCTCAGCGCTTGGCGAAGAAGACGTCCGGGTCGTGCCGTCCGGACGGCCAGAGGAAGTTCTTCACCACGTCGCGGTTGTCACCCCAGGCCAGGTAGGTCCGGGTGCCGTCGGTGACGTTGGCGATGTAGTCGCCCATGTACGCGGGAGCGATGATCGGGTCGAACTGGGGCGCCGTGAAGACCCCCGGGAACGACACCGACGTCACCTTGCCGCTCTTCCAGGACGTCCCGTTGGTCGAGTCGGAGAGCACGACGTCGACGGTGTTGCCCGGGTTCTTCTGGTAGAAGGCGAGGTGCAGGCCCTTGGCGTCGGCAGTCAGCGCCGGC
>DASQJO010000035.1:0-3455 GCA_035630955.1 Kineosporiaceae bacterium | reverse complement strand
CGCTGCGGTCGGCGCACGCGGGCTACTGGGTGGACCGGAGGGTCGCGGGGCGCGGCATCGTCCCGACGGCGCTGGCGATGACGGTGGACCACTGCTTCTTCACCGTCGGGCTGCACCGGATCGAGATCAACATCCGACCGGAGAACGCCGCGAGCCTGCGGGTCGCGCACAAGCTGGGGTTCCGGCCGGAGGGACTGCGCCCCCGCTTCCTGCACATCGACGGAGCGTGGCGGGACCACGCCAGCTTCGCGCTCACCGTGGAAGACGTGCCTGGCGGGCTGTTGACGCGATGGCGGCAGACCCAGGCCGATCGTGACGCAGAGCGTTCACACTAGTCACAGCAGTCTCGGCTGCTCCTCAGCGAGACACGCGGTTGACGGTGCGTGATGTGGAGGCCTCGCGCTTCTACCGTTGGGTCTCGTGCAGCCCACCTCCCTCGTCTTCGTCGCGATCGTGGGGCTGTGGGCTGCGTACCTGCTGCCGCAGTGGATCCGCCGCCGGGACGCGCTCGGCGCCTCCCGCACCCGTGACCGGCACTCCGGTGCCCTCCGCGTGCTGCAGCGCCGGCGCCGCGAGCGGCGCCTCGGCCCGTCCACCGCGCCGCTGGTCCCGCAGCTGCTCCGGACGCCGCCCGCGCCGGGGCCGTCGTCCCCGATCCGGGAGCCCCGGACGCCGTCCGCGGTGTCCGCCGCCGCACGCCGGCGTCGCACCGTTCTCGCGACACTGGTCGCGGTCGCCCTCGTGGCCGTGGGCGGTGCGCTGACCGGCCTGCTGCCGGCATTGGTCGCCGTCGTCGCGGTGGCTCTGCTCGCGGCCGACGTCGCGGCGCTGCGTGCGGTGGTGCTCGGCGAACGCCGTCGCCGTGCCGCCGAGGCCGCCGAGGCGACCAGGGTCGCGCGCGCCGCGGCGAGGGCCGCGCGCCGCGCGCCCGAGCCGGTCGCCGCCCCGGCGCCCGCCGCGCAGCCGCGTCCCGAGGTCGAGCCCGAGCCGGTCGCGCCTCCTGCGCCGGTCGTCGCCCAGGCCGAGCCGGACGCCGGCAGCTGGACGCCGGTCCCCGTGCCGCCGCCGACCTACACGCTCAAGCCGATGGCGCCGCGCCCCGAGCCGGCCCCGCTCGAGACGCCCGCGGCACCCGAGCAGCCGCAGGTCCCGGCGGCCGTGACGATCGCGCCGACGGCCGGCCCCTGGGCGGTCGAGGAGCCCGCCGACGTCGACCTCGACGACGTGCTGGAGCGGCGCCGGGCGGTCAACGGCTGAGCGCGTGTCGGCGCGGAACGGGTTCGGGCCGCCCCGCGCCGGAGTGCTAACCTGTCCAGGCCTTGGGGCTGTAGCGCAGTCCGGTAGCGCACCTCGTTCGCATCGAGGGGGTCAGGGGTTCAAATCCCCTCAGCTCCACCCCGGGTCGACGGCCGGTCCCCTGTCAGGGGGCCGGCCGTCGCACGTGCGCGAGGAAACGGTCCAGCCGCCCGACCGCCGTGCCGAGCGTCCGGACGTCGGGCAGCGTGACGATCCGCAGGTGGTCCGGACGCGGCCAGTTGAAGCCGGTGCCCTGCACGAGCAGCACCTTCTCCCGCTCCAGGAGGTCGAGGATCAGCTGCCGGTCGTCCTCGACGGGATAGACGGCCGGGTCGAGGCGGGGGAAGAGGTAGAGCGCGCCGCGCGGCTTGACGCACGTGACGCCGGGGATCGCGGTGACCAGCTCGTAGGCGAGGTCCCGCTGCTCGCGCAGCCGGCCGCCGGGCAGCACGAGGTCGTCGATGTGCCGGCGCCCGCCCAGGGCGGCCTGGACCGCGTACTGCCCCATGACGTTGGGGCAGAGGCGCATGTTGGCGAGCATGTCGAGCCCCTCGAGATAGCTCGCCGCGTGCGCCTTCGGGCCGGAGACGACCATCCACCCCGACCGGAACCCCGCCGCCAGGTACGCCTTCGACAGCCCGTTGAACGTCAGGCAGAGGACGTCGGGTGCGACGGACGCCGTCGGCACGTGCTCCGCCCCGTCGTAGAGGATCTTGTCGTAGATCTCGTCCGAGAGGACCAGCAGCCGGTGCCGGCGGGCGATCTCCACGAGCCCCTCGACGACGGCGCCGTCGTACACGGCGCCGGTGGGGTTGTTCGGGTTGATGACGACCAGGGCCTTCGTCCGGTCGGTCACCTTGCTCTCGACGTCGGCGAGGTCGGGCGCCCAGTCGGCCTGCTCGTCGCACAGGTAGAACACCGCGCGGCCGCCCGAGAGCGAGACGGCCGCCGTCCACAGCGGGTAGTCCGGCGCGGGGACGAGCACCTCGTCGCCCTCGTCGAGCAGCGCCTGCATCGCCATGACGATGAGCTCGCTGACCCCGTTGCCGAGGTAGACGTCCTCGACGTCCAGCCCCTCGACGCCGCGGCCCTGGTGGTACTGGACGACCGCGCGGCGCGCCGACGGCACGCCCTTGCTGTCGCTGTAGCCCTGGGCGTTGCGCAGGTTGGCGACGACGTCCTGACACAGCTCGTCCGGCGCGTCGAACCCGAACGGCGCCGGGTTGCCGATGTTGAGCTTGAGCACCTGGTGGCCCTCGGCCTCCAGCTGCTTCGCCCGGGTCAGTGCGGGACCGCGCACGTCGTAGAGGACGTCGGACAGCTTGCTCGACTGGGACAGCTCCACGGGCCCGATCCTGCACCACGCGGACGCGCCGACACCGGCACGCCGACGTGCGGGCGGGGCCACCCAGGACATTCGGCTACCGTCGACCTCGTGATGTCGCCTGACGGGTGGCCGCCGGTCTCGGTGGTCGTCCCCGTGCTCAACGAGGAGCGCCACCTCGAGGCGGCCGTGACGAAGGTCCTCGAGCAGGACTACCCGGGCCCGCTCGAGGTCGTCCTCGCCATCGGGCCGAGCCGGGACGCCACCGCGCAGGTCGCCGCGCGGCTGGCCGAGCGCGACCCGCGCGTGCACGTCGTCGACAACCCCACCGGCCGCACGCCCGCCGGGCTCAACGCCGCGATCAAGGGCTCCACGGGCGACGTCGTCGTCCGCGTCGACGCCCACAGCGAGCTCTCGCCGGGGTACATCTCCCGCGCCGTCGAGCTCCTGCGCAGCACGGACGCCGACAACGTGGGCGGCGTGATGCTCGCGCAGGGCCGGACGCCGTTCGAGCGTGCCGTCGCCCGCGCGATGCGCAGCAGGCTCGGTATCGGGGGAGCCCGGTTCCACGTCGGCGGCGAGGAGGGCGAGGCCGACACCGTCTACCTCGGCGTCTTCAGGCGGGAGACGCTGGACCGGCTCGGCGGGTTCGACGACCACTTCCACCGGGCGCAAGACTGGGAGCTCAACCACCGGATCCGGCTCGCCGGTGGACGCATCTGGTTCTCCCCGGACCTCTGGGTGACCTACCGCCCGCGCTCGAGCTGGAAGGCGCTCGCGCTGCAGTTCTTCCGGACCGGCCGCTGGCGCCGCCAGGTGACGCGTCGCTACCCCG
>DASQJO010000034.1:0-3690 GCA_035630955.1 Kineosporiaceae bacterium | reverse complement strand
GATCGGCTGCAGAACGCCGTCGAGCGCCGGCTTCGGGCGCCCGCGCCGCTCGCCGTGCTGCTCGTGGACCTGGAGCGGGTCGACGACTCGGGGGGAGCGGCCGGGGACGCCGTCCTGCGCGCGGTCGCCCGGCGACTGCAGGGGTGCGTACGGACGGAGGACACGGTGGCGCGGCTCGGCGAGGCGGTCTTCGGCGTCCTCGTGGACGACGTCGGCGACGGCCCGGTCGCGGTGCTCGCCGAGCGCATCCGCGCCGCCGTCGGGGTGCCCGTCGAGGTCGGGCGTAGCGCGTCCGTCCGGCTCGACGCCGGTGTCGCGGTGGTCGTGTCGGACGGCGGGCACGACGCGGACGCCCTGCTCGCCGAGGCGGAGCAGCGGATCGGGGACATCAGGAGCAGCGGCCGTGGAGGGGTGGAGCTCGTCGTCGTGCCGTTCGGGTGAGGCCTACCGGCCGTGCGCGACGTCCCACCCGAGGCGGACGACGAGCAGCGACACCACGACGAGGAACACGACGCGGACGAAGCCGCTGCCGCGGGTGGTCGCGGTCCGGGCACCCGTCCAGCCGCCCGCGACGTTCGCCCCGGCCATGAGCAGGCCGAGCCGCCACAGCGGCGCGCCGTGCGGGACGAAGACGAGCAGCGCGCCGACGTTCGTCGCGAGGTTCGTGATCCTCGCCAGCGCGCTCGCCTCGAGGAAGCCGTAGCCGAGCACGCCGACCAGCACGAACACGAGGAACGAGCCCGTCCCCGGGCCGAAGATGCCGTCGTAGAACCCGATTCCGGCGCCGGCCACGACGGCGACGACCCGGTGCCGGCGCGGGTCGGGGTGCGGTGCGTGCACGCGGCCGAGGTGCGGGCGCCGCCACGTGTAGATGCCGACGCCCACGACGAGCACGAGCACCAGCGGGCGGAACACACGTTGCGGCAACAGCGTGGCGCAGGCCGCCCCGGCGGCCGCGCCGGCGAGCGCCGTGAGCGCCAGCGGCGCGGCCGTGCGCAGGTCCGGTCGCAGCCGCCGCGCATAGGTCCCAGCGGCGGTGCCCGTGCCCGCGACGCTGGACAGCTTGTTCGTGGCGAGCACCTGCGCCGGGGTCGCCGCCGGCAGCCCCACGAGCAGGGCGGGCAGCTGGACGAGCCCGCCCCCGCCGCTCACGGCGTCCACCCAGCCCGCGACGAGCGCGGCCAGCACGAGGAGGACGACGGTTCCGGCGGACGCGCCGCCGGGGAGGTCGAGCCAGGTCACGCGTTCCAGTCGTCCACCACGTCGAGGACCTCGACGAGCCGGTGGACCACGGCGTCCGGCCGGACGTCGACGGGTACCTGCTGGGCCGCCGGGATGTCGGAGTGCGGCACGAGGATCGCCCGCAGGCCGGCGCGCTGGGCGCCGTGGACGTCCTCGTAGGCGCGGTCGCCGACGTACGCCGCCCGGCCGGGGTCGTCGACGCCTACCGCGCGCAGCGCCGCCCGGAACGCCTCCGGGTGCGGCTTCGCGTGGTCGATCTCGGAGGTGTAGACCGCGCCGTCGATCAGGTCGAGGACGCCGTCCCGCGCGAAGACCCGCTCGTGGAAGGCCCGCGTCCAGATGGTGTTCGACAGGACGCCGATCCTGATGCCGCGCTCCTTCAGCCCGTGGAAGAGGACGGGCACGTCGGGGTCGATGATGGTGTGCGGCTCCCAGAACTCCTCGTAGGCGGCCTGCGCCGGCTCGTGGCCGGGGTGGTCGGTGTCGACGCCGGCCTCGGCGAGGATCTCCGCCATGCGGGCGCTGCCGCCGTCCCCGCGCAGCCGCAGCCAGGCACGCTCCTCGGCCGCCATGATCTCCTTGGCGAGCCGCGCGGCCTCCTCGGCGTCCTGGGTGTAGACCGAGGCGTAGCTCGCCCACTGCGACGCGAAGTCGATCGTGTGCCAGGGCGTCAGCGTGCCACCCCAGTCGAAGACGACCGCCCGGAGGTTCACGCCCGGACGACCGCCGTCACCCGGGCGACGGCCTCCTCCGCGGGGACGTCCTCGCGCTCGCCGGTGCGGCGGTCGCGGATCTCGACGGTGCCCTCGGCCAGGTTGCGCCCGACGACGAGGATCGTGGGGATGCCGAGAAGCTCGGCGTCCTTGAACTTCACGCCGGGCGAGACCTTGGGGCGGTCGTCGTAGAGCACCCGGACCCCGGCGGCCTCGAGCTCGGTGCTCAGTCGCTCGGCGTACTCGAGGGCCTCGTCGCCCTTTCCGGTCGCCACCACGTGGACGTCGGCCGGCGAGACCTCGCGGGGCCAGCAGAGGCCGAGGTCGTCGTAGGTCGCCTCGACGACGGCCGCGACGGCGCGGCTGACGCCGATGCCGTAGCTGCCCATCGTGACGGTGACGAGCTTGCCGCTCTCGTCGAGCACCTGCAGGCCCAGCGCCTCGGCGTACTTGCGGCCGAGCTGGAAGATGTGGCCGATCTCGATGCCGCGCGCCGTCTCGAGCCGTCCGCCGTCGATCGGGCAGCGGTCGCCGTCCCGCACCTCGGCGGCCTCGATGACCCCGTCACCCGTGAAATCGCGTCCGTGTACGAGATCGAAGACGTGCTTGCCGGGCTCGTTGGCGCCGGTGATCCAGACAGTGCCGGGGACGACGCGGGGGTCGAGGAGGTAGCGGATCCCGGTGTTCTTCTCGCCCAGTGCGTCGGGGCCGATGTAGCCCTTCACCAGCTGGGGGTACTTCTCGAACTCCGTGAAGGGCTCCACCTCGGCGGGTGTGACGGCGGCCTCGAGCCGCTTCAGGTCCACCTCGCGGTCGCCGGGGACGCCGACGACGAGCGGCTCGCGGCTCCCGTCGGGGTGCACGAGCGTGACGACCACGTTCTTGAGGGTGTCCGCCGCGGTGTACTCGCCGCCGAACCGTTCGTTGGCGAAGGCGACCAGGGTCTCGATCGTCGGGGTGTCCGGCGTGTCCTCGACGTGCGCGGCGGGGACGCCGTCCCAGTCGCGGGCGGCCGGGACGGGCGTGACGACGGCCTCGACGTTCGCGGCGTAGTCGCCGTTCTCGCAGCGGACGAAGGTGTCCTCGCCGACCTCGGTGGGCTGCAGGAACTCCTCGCTGCGGCTGCCGCCCATGGCGCCCGACATGGCGAACACGATGACGTAGTCGAGGCCGAGGCGGTCGAACGTGTTGATGTAGGCCTGGCGGTGCCGCTGGTAGGACCGCTCGAGCCCGGCGTCGTCGACGTCGAAGGAGTAGGAGTCCTTCATGACGAACTCGCGGCCGCGCAGCAGGCCCGCCCGGGGCCGCGCCTCGTCGCGGTACTTGATCTGGATCTGGTAGATCGACAGCGGCAGGTCCTTGTACGACGAGTACAGGTCCTTGACCAGCAGCGTGAACATCTCCTCGTGCGTCGGCCCGAGGAGGTAGTCGTTGCCCTTGCGGTCCTTGATCCGGAAGATGTTGTCGCCGTACTCCGTCCAGCGGCCGGTGGCCTCGTAGGGCTCGCGCGGGAGCAGCGCCGGGAAGTGCACCTCCTGCGCACCCATCCGGTCCATCTCCTCGCGGACGATGCGCTCGACATTGCGGTACACCAGGTAGCCGAGCGGGAGCCAGGAGTAGATGCCGGGGGCGGCGCGCCGGATGTAGCCCGCGCGGACGAGCAGCTTGTGGCTCGGGACCTCCGCGTCCGCCGGGTCCTCGCGCAGGGTGCGCAGGAACAACGACGACATCCGCA
>DASQJO010000033.1:0-4140 GCA_035630955.1 Kineosporiaceae bacterium | reverse complement strand
CACCGTTGATCCGTGACGTCAATGGGACCACGGATAACCGCAGCGCTTGCCGGGAAGATGACGACGTCGGCGGCGCGCACGGTCTCGTCCGTCCAGGCCTGGGGGATCTCCTTAGAGATGCCGACGCCGCGCTCGGCTATGGCAGCGACGGCGGCGGGGTTGACGGCGGCTCCGGGCTCGCAGGCGACGACCCGGTCGCCAGCGAGGCGGTGGAAGAAGCCCATCGCCAGGGGACGCCCACGTCGACGAAATCCTGGATCGGGCGATGGCCCGGGATGTGGCGGCAGGTCACCGTGACATCGCGGCCAGGGCCCGCGACGAGGCGGCGACGTTGCGGGATCAGGCCGCCGACTTGGCCTCGGTCGAGGACGCCGCGCTGGACCGCAGTAGAGCCGCGATGCGCGAACGCTACCTACTCTGACCTGCGAAGTTGAGCCGGCACCGGGATTCGAACCCGGAACCGCCCGATTACAAGTCGGGTGCGCTGCCAGTTGCGCCATGCCGGCCGGCGGCGTCCGGCCGGAGCCAGCGCCCTCGCCAGCGTAGCGCCGCCCCAGCGGCCGACGTCCCAATCGACTGTTCTCACGACTCCGACACGCCCGACGCCCAACGTCACCATTCCTAGACTGCGCGTAATCGTTCGAGGGAGTTGGAGCATGCTCATCCGGGGACCGCGTCATGTCCGCCTGCGCGGGCTGAACGAGCACCCGGAGGACGAGGTGGACCTCTCGGCGGAGCTCGCCACGCAGGACGAGGTGCCCCTCGTCCCCGACCTGCTCGACGCGCTGCTCGACGCCGTCAGCGTCGGGATCGTCGTCCAGCGGCCCGACGGCACGCCGGTCTGCGTCAACGCCGCCGCGAAGGCGCTGCTCGGCTCCGACCCGGTGGCCGCACTCGCCACCGCCGCGGCGTCCGCGCTCCGACGGGGCCGGCTGCAGCAGACCGTCCTGGACATCCGCCGCGACCCCGGGCCCGGCGGCGCGCACCGCGGTGACGACGGCGACGGCGGGGAGGTCCTCGTCACGACCGTACCGATCGCCCCCTACGGCGGCACGGTCGCGGCACTCGTGTCCACCGTGAGCGCGGAGTCCGACCCCGACCAGCCCGGCGACGACCAGAGCCCCGACCACGTCGTCGAGGCGGCCGGCGCTCGCCTGCAGCGCGCCCTGCTCCGCGCCGAGCAGCACATGCTCGCGCTCACCGAACACTCCAGCACCGGCCTCGCCGCCGTCGCCCTCGACGGGCGCCTTCTGCACGTCAACCCCGCGCTCGCCAGGATGCTCGGCCGGCCGTCCACGGACCTCGTCGGCCTGCACCTGGCCGACCTCGAGGGCCCGGACGGCGCTCCGGAGGCCGAGCTGCTGCACCGTCTCGCGGCCGGCGAGCGGGATCGGTTCGACGTCGAGCGTCGGTTCCAGCGGCCGGGCGGCGAGACGGTCTGGGCGGCCGTCACGCTGGTCGGCGTCCCCGACGACGGTGGACGTGCGGGGCACGCACTGATGCAGGTCACGGACCTCACCGAGACGCGGCTCGCGCTGGAGATGCTCGAGCACCAGGCGTTGCACGACCCCCTCACCGGCCTGCCGAACCGGGTGCTCGGCCTCGACCGCATCGCGAAGGCCCTCGACCGCTCGCAGCGGGCCGGCACCCGGGTCGCGGTCCTCGCGCTCGACCTCGACCGCTTCGGCGTGGTCAACGACAGCGTCGGGCCGGACCTCGGGGACGTCGTCCTCGTCGAGGTCGCCGAGCGGCTGCAGGCGGCCCTGCGCGGCAGCGACACCGCCGCCCGCCTCTCCGGCGACGAGTTCGCCGTCGTGTGTGACGACGTCCGCGACGAGGGCGAGGCGGTCGGTGTGGCGGAGCGCCTGCTCGACGCCCTCACCGAGCCCGTGCTGCTGGACGGGCGCGTGGTCGTCCCGGCCGCGTCCGTCGGCATCGCCGTGTCGCGCGACGAGGACCCGCCCGGTCAGCGCGGCGCCGGCGCCCTGCTCCGCGACGCCGGTGCCGCGCTGCACCGCGCGAAGACGAACGGCCAGGGCGGCTGGGACCTCGCGGACGACGAGCTGCGCCGGCGCGCGTTCGACCGGCTCGACATCGAGGACGCGCTGCGCACCGCACTCGTCCGCGACGAGCTGCGGCTGCACATGCAGCCGATCGTCGATCTCACGACCGGCCAGGTCGTGGGCCGCGAGGCACTCCTGCGCTGGCAGCACCCGGACAAGGGTCTGCTCCCGCCCGCGTGGTTCCTGCCGGTCGCCGAGGAGAGCGGGCTCATCGACGCCGTCGGCCGCTGGGTGCTCGAGGAGGCGGCGCGGATCGCCGTCGCCACCCCCGGGCTGGGCTACGTCGCGGTCAACGTGTCGCCCTCCCAGGTGCGCCGCGCCAACCTGCTCGGCGACGTCGAGGACAGCCTGAAGAACAGCGGCCTGCACCCGTCCGGGCTGGTCATCGAGCTCACCGAGTCGGTCATGCTCGGCTCGGCGCCGGCCGGACGCCGTCAGCTGCACGAGCTCGAGCGCCTCGGCGTCCGGCTGATGGTCGACGACTTCGGAACCGGCTTCTCCGCCCTCTCCCACCTGCGCGACCTGCCCGTGGCGGGCATCAAGGTCGACCGCACGTTCACGGCGGGCCTGGGCCGGGACCGGCAGTGCGACCGCATCGTGGAGGCGCTCACCGGCCTCGCCCACGGGCTCGGCGTCGACATCGTCGCCGAGGGCGTCGAGACGACGCAGCAGCGCGACCTGCTGGCCGGCTTCGGCTGCGAGCACGCGCAGGGCTACCTCTTCGGCCGCCCGGAGCCCGTCGACGTCTGATCACGCCGGCGACGTGCCGTCAGAACGCGTCGCCGGTGCGCCAGGCCATCTCCTGCAGGGTGAGGCTGTTGCCGTCGGGGTCGGAGAACCAGGCGTAGCGGACGCCGCCCCCGACGTCCTGGATCTCGCCGATGGCGAGCCCGCGGCCGGCGAGCTCCTCGCGAACCTTCTCGATGTCGTCGACGACGAGGTGCAGGCCCTTCACGGAGCCCGCCGGGACCTCGGTGTAGACCGGCAGCCCGGTCCCGATGCCGATCGAGCACGCGGATCCCGGCGGCGTGAGCTGGACGACGCGGACGCCGTCGGCGGGGCGGACGTCGACGTCCTCGGTGAACCCCAGGACGTCTCGGTAGAACGCCTTCGAGCGGTCGACGTCGGCGACGGGCAGGATGACGAGCTCGAGCTTCATCTGCATCCCCGGCTGACGAGCCGTGGGTCCGGTACTCATCGCACGAAGGCTAGACGCCCCAGACCACCCACGAGGGCAGTTCCGGTCGCGGGAAGGGGGCCGGGTCGGGCCGGACGCCGGAGGCCCGGGCGCCGGCCGCGACGAGGGCGCCCGCGAGCAGGAGCGCGACGAGCACGCCGGCCGCACCGCGGGTCGGCGTCAGCCCCCGGACGACGACGAGGGACCCACGCCGGACCGCGCCACCGCCCGGTCCCCACCAGGCCACGAGCGCTGCGGCGACGGCGGCGGCCGCGAGCGCGGGCCCGCTGCCCGGCCGCGCGTCCGCCGGGCCGGTGACGAGCGAGGCGGCGATGAAGGCCGTCGCGACGCCGACGACGGCCGGCAGCACGGCGGCCGCCACCGAAGCCACCGCCGCCAGCAGCAGCCGCCACGGCAGGGCGAGGACGGCGACGATCCCGTCGCTGGCCCGCGGCCCCCGCTGCCAGCGCCGGCGGGCGAGGTCGGTGACGGTCCGGTCGACGGTCCGCGCCAGGGCCGTCAGCACGACGAAGCCGACCAGCGTCATCCCGGGGGCGACGGCGGCCGCGCCCGCCAGCACCGCGAGCACGGCCAGCAGCACGGCCGTCGTCCAGGCCTGCCCGGGGCGCGGTGCGCGCTCCGGCTCGGGCCTGCCCACCGGCAGGGCCAGCGGGGCGGGGGCGGGCGGCGCCGTACCAGGCTCTGCGCCGGACGGTGCACCGGACGGGAGCGCCGCCTCCTGACGTGTGGCCGGCAGCAGGACGAAGGGTGTGGTCGAGCGGACGTCCGCCCGCGTCGGCACCGGCGCGGACGGCGCGCGCTGGAGCATGGCCACGAGCGTGGCCGCGGGCGGGCGGCGCTGCGGATCCGCGGCGAGCGCGGCCGCGAGCACGGGCGCGA
>DASQJO010000032.1:0-3629 GCA_035630955.1 Kineosporiaceae bacterium | reverse complement strand
GGTCGCAGGGGGTGGACGGCGCCGTCGGGACGGGCCTTGGTCGGACCCCGTGACGTCGGCCCTCCCCGCGCCCCGTCATCGTGACACGTGCGGACCCGGCGGTCGAGGGGGACCGGGACAATGGCGTGACAATGCGGACGCAGTCCTTACAGTTCATGCACGAGCCGATGCGTGCGTGTGCACGCGGGGACGAGCCGACCGGGAGGTGAGCCGTGTTCTACTGGCTGCTCAAGCGGATCATCCTCGGTCCCGTGCTCCTGGCGATCTTCCGGCCCTGGGTCCGCGGAGACGACAACGTCCCTGAGGAGGGTGGCGCGATCCTTGCGAGCAACCACCTCTCATTCTCCGACTCGATCTTCCTGCCGCTGGTCCTCAAGCGCCGCGTGACGTTCCTCGCGAAGGCCGACTACTTCACCGGCCGCGGCCTCAAGGGCCGGCTCACCGCCGGCTTCTTCAAGGGCGTCGGGCAGCTGCCGATCGACCGCTCCGGCGGCCAGGCGAGCGAGGCCGCGCTCCGGACCGGGCTCAAGGTGCTGCGGCGTGGTGACGTGCTCGGGCTCTACCCCGAGGGCACCCGCTCACCGGACGGCCGGCTCTACCGCGGCAAGACCGGCGTCGCCCGGCTCGCGCTCGAGGCCGGCGTCCCCGTGCTGCCGGTCGCGATGATCGGCACCGACAAGGTCCAGCCGATCGGCCGCCGCCTGCCGAAGATCGGCCGCGTCGGTATCGTCATCGGCCGCCCGCTCGACTTCTCCCGCTACGACGGGATGGAGGACGACCGGTTCGTGCTCCGCTCCATCACGGACGAGATCATGTACGAGCTCATGGAGCTGTCCGGGCAGGAATACGTCGACATCTACGCCTCCACGATGAAGGAGCGCCTCGCCGCCGCCCGCCGCGCGTCCCGGCCGTCGCGCCCGGGTCCGCGCCCTCCCGTCGAGCCCGACGCGGACCCGACCCCGGAGCTCGAGGCCGCTGGGGACCAGCCGCCGGCGGCCGGCGCCTGACGCGAGGCGGAGCGTGGCCGCACCCGCCGTCGGTGGCACCCCGTTCCCGGACGACGAGCGCCTGTGGCAGGCCGTCGACGGTTTCCGCGTGCTGGCGCTCGCCTACGCGGCCGTGGTCTTCGGGCTGAGCGAGGGGGAGCACACCCGGGCGTGGCTGGGCTGGCTGATCCTCGCGCTGCTGGGCGTGTGGACCGCGACGATCGCCGTCTGGCGGCGCCGGACGCCGCCGGGCCCGGCCATGCTCGTCGCCGACCTCGTGATCGCGTGCGCGGCCGTCCTCGCCACGGTCGCCGTCGACGACCGCGCCCGGATCGCCGCGGGAGCCGCGACCCTGCCCGGCATCTGGGCGGCCAGCCCGGTGCTGGCCTGGGCGGTCTGGCGGGGACGCCGGGGTGGTCTGTTCGCCGCCGCGTGCGTCGCCGCCGCCGACCTCGTCGAGGTGCGCCGGCTGTCCGCGTCCACGCTCGACGCGATCGTCCTGCTCTTCCTGGCCGGCGCCCTGCTCGGGTGGGCCGTCGAGCTGCTCCGTGCCGGGCGTGCCGACCTCGCCCGGGCCGTCGCGCTGCAGGCCGCCACCCGTGAGCGCGAGCGGCTGGCCGCCGACATCCACGACTCCGTGCTGCAGGTGCTCGCGTACGTGCGACGGCGCGGCCTGCAGCTCGGCGGCGAGGCGGCCGACATCGCGGCGCTCGCCGGCGAGCAGGAGGTGCGGCTCCGGTCGCTCGTCGCCTCGCAGGACGCCGCCGCCAGCGAGAACCCCGCCGGCGCGGAGGAGGAGTTCACGGCCTCGCTGACGGCGCTCGCCGCCCGCGACGTCATGGTCACCGGGCCGGGTCATCCCGTGTTCGTGGCCCCGCCGGTGGCGCACGCGCTGCGCGGCGCCGTCGGCGCCGCCCTCGACAACGTGCGCCGGCACGCCGGACCCGAGGCGAAGACGTGGATCCTGCTCGAGGACGAGCCGGAGCGGGTCACGGTCACGGTGCGGGACGACGGGGCCGGCATCCCCGCCGGCCGGCTGGACGAGGCGGTGCGCGAGGGCCGGCTCGGCGTCCACGCCTCGGTGCGTGGACGGCTCGCGGACGTCGGGGGGACGGCGACCATCCGCAGCGCGCCGGGCGAGGGCACCGAGGTCGAGCTCGTGGTGCCCCGCGCGCCCCTAGAGTGAGATGTGACGGACGACACCACGAGGGGGCTCCTGATGCCGGACGACGTGCCGCCCCTGCGCGTGATGGTCGTCGACGACCATCCGATCTGGCGCGACGCGATCGAGCGCGACCTGCGCGACGCCGGGCTCGAGGTCGTCGCGGCCGCGGGCGACGGCGACCAGGCGCTCCGCCGCCTTCCGGCCGCCCGGCCGGACGTCGTCGTGCTCGACCTGCGGCTGCCCACGCTCGACGGGGTGGAGACGACGCGGCGGATCGCGGCCGAGCACCCCGGCGTCCGCGTGCTCGTGCTGAGCGCGAGCGGCGAGGAGCAGGACGTGCTGGCCGCGATCAAGGCCGGCGCCACCGGGTACCTGGTGAAGTCCGCGTCGCGCGAGGAGCTGCTGGATGCGGTGCGGCGCACCGCGGCCGGGGACGCCGTGTTCACGCCGGGGCTGGCCGGTCTCGTGCTGGGCGAGTTCCGGCGGATGATGACGGACGACCGGGGCAAGGAGGCCTCGGGACCGCGACTCACCGATCGCGAGACCGAGATCCTCCGGCTGGTCGCGAAGGGCCTGTCGAGCCGGCAGATCGCCGAGCGGCTCGTGTTGTCGCACCGCACCGTGCAGAACCACACCCAGAACGTGCTGGCCAAGCTCCAGCTGCACAACCGGGTCGAGCTGACCCGCTACGCCATCGAGCAGGGCCTCGACGCCGACCCCGCCCCCTCCTGACCCTCCCGGGCGGCCATGACGGGTGCTCGCGTCGCAGCAGCGGCGCCGTCCGGAGGCTGGACTCCTCCGGGTCCGGCGTGAGGTGGTCACCTAGGCTGGGGGATCGTGACCTCGACCGCCCCGCTCGCGCCGCCCGAGACCGTGCAGGACGCCCTGCTCGAGGGCCTCGACCGCTGGCGCGAGCTGCCCGCGGCACAGCAGCCCGAGTGGCCGGACGCCGATGCTCTCGCCGCCGCGACGGCAGAGCTCGCGACGTATCCGCCGCTGGTGTTCGCGGGCGAGTGCGACGAGCTCAAGACGAAGATCGCGGCGGCCGCTCGCGGCGAGGCGTTCTTCCTCCAGGGCGGCGACTGCGCCGAGACCTTCGCCGACGCGACCGCCGACCGGATCCGCAACAAGATCAAGACGCTGCTGCAGATGGCCGTCGTCCTGACCTACGGCGCGAGCATGCCCGTGGTGAAGGTCGGCCGGATGGCCGGGCAGTTCTCGAAGCCGCGGAGCAAGCCGACCGAGGTCCGCGACGGCGTGGAGCTGCCCGCCTACCGCGGGGACGCCGTCAACGACTACGCGTTCGACCCGGCCGCGCGTACCCCGGACCCGCGCCGGCTGCTGCGCGCGTACCACACGAGCAGCGCCACCCTCAACCTCATCCGGGCGTTCACGAAAGGCGGGTTCGCCGACCTGCGGCACGTGCACGAGTGGAACCGCGGATTCACGGCCACCGCGGCCAACGCCCGGTACGAGGC
>DASQJO010000031.1:0-1559 GCA_035630955.1 Kineosporiaceae bacterium | reverse complement strand
GCCCGGCACCGGACCGGTCGCGGCGTAGACGACGGCGGGCTCCGCCGCGAGCAGGTCCTCGGCGAACGCGGACTTGCCGGACGCCGCGGGCCCGAGGACCAGCGTGCGGAGTGCGGCAGCCGGCGCGGGCACGGGATCGGGCACGGGCGAGCCGTCGGGCGCCACCCGCGCGCCCCACGGTCGCAACCGCCGCTGCAGCAGGTCCGGGTGCAGGTCGTGGGTGCGGCCGAGCGCGACGACGTCCGCCCCGGGCGCCAGCGCGTCGACCGCCCGGAGCCGGGCGAGGGTGTGCGCGAGGTGTCGCGGATCCGGCGCGCCGTCGTCGCCGCGCAGGTCGAGGGCGACGGCGTCGAGACCGGCGTCCGCCAGGGCGTCGACGGTCGCGTCGGGGAGCGTCCCCGCACCCTCCGCCCAGACGACGGTCGCGTCGGGGAGCCCCACGACGACGACCGGGCGGCCGGGCGCGGCACCCGGGAGGCCGATGACGCGCACGCCCTCGACCTCGTGCCGGTCACCCGGCTCGAGCGGGAACCGGTCGACCCGCCCGGCCCCGACGACGACGTCGCCGATGCGCAGCCCGGCGGGCGCTGCCGCCCCGGCGCGGCAGGCCACGCACTCGCACCCGTCCACGGGCCACGGGTGCGCGGCGCTGCCGGTGACCACGATCCGCACGACGCCCGAGCGTAGGGCGAGCGCCGCCGGCCCCGCTGGACGGCCTCGCTACGGTGCTGCCATGAGCACCTTCACCTGGCGGTTCGAGGCGGCCGACGGCACATCGCTCACTCCGCGCGAGGACCCCGGCACGTTCCCGAGCCGCGCGGACGCCGAGACCTGGGTGGGGGAGTCGTGGCGGTCGCTGCTCGGCCAGGGCGTGGAGCAGGTGAGCCTGCTGCAGGACGGCGAGGTGGTCTACCCGATGAGCCCGCGCCCTCTCGAGTAGGAGTCAGCTGGGACGGCGCTGCGGGGCGTTCTGCGCCGTCCTCGCCGGGTCGCGCTCCACGACGTCACCGAGGACCTCGTCGATCCGGGCGAGCAGCTCCGGCGGGATGGTGACCCCGGCGGCCTTGACGTTCTCGGCGACCTGCTCGGGCCTGGAGGCGCCGATGATCGCGGCGGCGACGTTCTCGTTCTGCAGCACCCACGCGACCGCGAGCTGCGCCTGGCTCAGGCCCAGCTCCTTGGCGACGGGCTCGAGCTCGGCGACGCGGCTCAGCACCGCGTCGTCCATGAACCGGCGGATGAACGTGGCCCCGCCCTTCTCGTCGGTCGCGCGGGAGCCCGCGGGCGGCGGCTGACCGGGCTTGTACTTGCCGGTCAGGACGCCCTGCCCGATGGGCGAGAAGACGATCTGCGAGACGCCGAGCTCCGCCGACGTCGGCACGATCTCGCCCTCGATGACCCGCCAGAGCATCGAGTACTGCGGCTGATTGGACACCAGCTGTATCCCCAGGTCGGTCGCGAGTTCGTGTCCCGCACGGATCTGCTCGCCCGTCCACTCGCTGACGCCGATGTAAAGGGCCTTGCCCGCTCGCACGATGTCGGCGAACGCCTGCATGGTC
>DASQJO010000030.1:0-6253 GCA_035630955.1 Kineosporiaceae bacterium | reverse complement strand
AGGTGCGGCTCGAGGCCGCGGCGGAAGGATCAATGTCGCCAGGTCATGGCGGCGATGTTAGGCGGACGACGGCCAGGGCGCCATCGTCTTCCCGCTGACGGCGGGACCCGGCGACCGCGCGGCGGCGGGCGCCGGGTCCCGCAGGGTCACGACTTGCGGCGTCGGCCCGAAGGCCTGGCCGGGTCGTCGCCGGCGTCCGCGTCGCCCGTGCCGTTCCCACCGGAGCTGTTCTCACCGGAGCTGTACTCGCCGGTCCCGAACTCGCCCGTTCCCAGATCGGCGGCCGGCTCGACCTCGACCACCTCGACCACTTCGCCGGCGTCGACGGCGTCGACGGGGTCGGTCGTCGCCCCCTCGGGGCTCGTCGTCCCGGCCGACGTCGCCTCGGCGGTGCCCAGGCCGTCGAGGACCGGGTCGCCCTGGGTGTTGCCGGGCGTGGCGTCGGGGTCCGCGGCGCCCTGGGGCTGCTCGCTCACGCTCGTCGGCACGGACGCCACGGGGCCGGGGTCGGCGAGCGTCGACGGTGTCGGTTCCGGACCGCCCGTGAACGCCGGCTCGGACGTCGTCAGCGCGTCCCAGTCAGGAGCGGTGGACCGGCTGCGTCGCCAGGCCGCGAGCCCGGCCGCGGCGGCGGCCGCGAGCGTGCCGAACACGAGCAGCCGGCGAGCCCGGTGCGACGCCGGGGCCGCGGGCTCCGCCGCGGCGATGGCGCTGGCCGCGTTCTCCAGCGAGGCGCTCACCTTGTCGGCCGCGGCCCGCTGGGCCGTGGCGCTCGCGACGGACGCCGCGTTGACCGCCTCGATGATCCTCGGCAGCAGGTCCTGGACCAGCCGGTCCCGCGCGGCGTCGACGGCGGGCACGACCTTCTCCGCCGCCGCCTCCACCGCGGGACCCGCCGCGAGCAGGCCCTTCTCGATCCTCGGGCTCGCCCACTCCACGGCGGCACCGACCTTGGGCACAGCCTTCTCCGCGGCGTTGCGCGCGAGCACCGCCGCCTGGGCGGCCTGCTCCTTCGCCGTCTGGCTCGCCATCTGTGCCGCCACCGCCGCCTGCTCGCGCGCGACCTGCGCGGCCTGCTCGGCGGCGCGGACGGCCGTACCGGACGTCACGTCCCTCGACCTCACGTCGTCTCCTCCCTCGGGGGTGCTCTCGGAACCGCGCGCACGCAGGGGACGGCGCGCACTCTGCGAGCCATCCTGCCGCGATCTCCCGCGCCCGCCACCGCTGCCCCCCGGCGCGCCCGCAGCTGAACCGGGGCGAACCGAGCGTGGAACACTCGAGCACGACCCATCCGTTGACCCATCGAACCCTCACCCCGAAGGACGGATCCGACGTGCCCGAACCTCTGACCGGCCCGCTCCGCGCCACGCTGCACACCAACCGCGGCGACATCCGGATCGAGCTGTTCCCCGACCAGGCGCCCAAGACCGTGCGGAACTTCGTCGAACTCGCCGAGGGCACGCGGGAGTGGAAGGACCCCAAGACCGGCCAGACCCGGCAGGAGCCGTTCTACGACGGCGTCACCTTCCACCGCGTCATCCCCGGCTTCATGATCCAGGGTGGCGACCGGCTCGGCACCGGCACCGGCGGCCCCGGTTACACCTTCGACGACGAGATCCACCCGGGCCTGGACTTCACCGCGCCCTACAAGCTCGCCATGGCCAACGCCGGCACCCGTGGCGGCCGCGGCACCAACGGTTCGCAGTTCTTCATCACGGTCGGCCCGACGACCTGGCTGCAGGGCAAGCACACGATCTTCGGCCAGGTCGCCGACGCGCCGAGCCGCGAGGTCGTCGACGCCATCGCCGCCGCGCGCACGGGACGCGGCGACGTCCCCGTGGAGCCGGTGGTCATCGAGAAGGTCACGGTCGAGCGGGGGTGACCACCTCGTTGCCGCCCGAACCGCCGCAGGAGACGCAGCAGGTCCCCGTCTGCCCGCGGCATCCCGACCGGGTCTCGTACGTCCGCTGCCAGCGGTGCGAGCGACCGGTCTGTCCCGAGTGCCAGCGCGCCGCGCCGGTCGGCGTTCAGTGCGTCGACTGCGTGCGGGAGCAGGCCCGGGGGACGCGGGCGGCACGCACGGTCTTCGGAGGCCTTGCGTCGCAGGGGCGTCCGGTCGTCACCCTGACGATCATCGGGGTGTGCGTCGGGCTGTTCCTGCTCCAGTACGGCACGCAGGACGAGGTCACCGCCCGGCTCGCCTTCTACCCACCGCTGGCGATCGCCGAGCCCTACCGGTTCCTCACGGCGGCGTTCCTGCACTCGACGGGGTTCCTGCTGCACATCGCGTTCAACCTGTACGCGCTGTGGATGGTGGGGCCCTACCTCGAGGGGCTGCTCGGCCGGGCCCAGTTCGCCGCGCTCTACCTGCTCAGCGCGGTCGGCGGTTCCGTGGGGTACTACGTGCTGGTCAGCCCGTACGGCGAGAACTGGGGGGTGCCGACCGTCGGCGCCTCCGGCGCGGTGTTCGGGCTGTTCGGCGCGCTGTTCGTCGTCAACCGCAAGCTGGGCCGTGACGTCGCCGGGATCGTGGCGGTGGTCGCGATCAACGCCGTCCTCGGCTTCGTCGCGAGCGGCATCGCGTGGCAGGCGCACCTCGGCGGGCTGGTTACCGGGGCCGTCGTCGCCGCGCTCATCGTCCACCTCCCGGGCAGCTCCCGGGTGCGCTGGGCCGCGCTCGGCGCGGTCGCCGTCGTCCTGGTCGCGGTGGTGGTGGTCCGCACCCAGACCCTGCCGCCCGGAGCCGAGATCGAGTCGCTCTCCACACTGTGGAAGGCGGGTGTGGATAACACGCGTGTAATTCCACAGCTGTGAGGAACCCTGTGGAGGACGCTCCTCGACGACGACGACCCCCGGCCGAGTGGCCGGGGGTCGTCGTACGTTCGGGCGGAGAGGTCAGCGCCAGCGCGTCGTCATGCCGAAGCCGACGAGGAGCAGGCCGAAGCCGATGGCGAGGTTCCAGTTGCCGATCTTCGGCACCGGGTACGAGGTCTGCGAGATGTAGAAGACGACGATCCAGAGCAGACCGAGGACCATCAGCCCCAGCATGACCGGTGCCCACCAGCGCGGGCTGGGCTTGCGGGCCTGGGACCGGACGCTCGGCGCCGTGTACGCCGCCTGCTTGCGGACCCTGGACTCGGGCATGGGGTGCTCCCGTTCTCGCTGTGCTTCCGGCGGGCCGCCGCCGGAGGACTCCTGGCCGGCCGGCACCCGCGCCGGCTCCTGCAGGTAGCGTAGTCCCGACCTGCCGTCGTCGCGGAGGTCCCGGCCCGACACCGACGCGGAAGGAACGGGTGTGCGCCTCGCCGTCGGCCGCCTCCGGCCCGCGACCCTGGGGGTGTTCGTCGTCCTCGTCGCGGCCGGGCTGCTCTTCGCCGTCAGCGCCGTCACGGCGCGCGGCACCCAGCTGCGCTCCGACCGCAGCGACGCCGTCGCGCTCGCCCGCAGCGAGCAGGCCCGGTACGCCGACCAGCTCGCCCGGCTGAAGGCCCTGCGGGCGGAGGTCGACCAGCGCACCCGCGCCGCCGCCGGCGGCGACGCCACCGTCGACGCCCTCCGACAGCGCGGTGACCAGCTCGCGCCCGGCGCGGGGCTCGCCCCGATGCGGGGCGCGGCGGTCCAGGTCGTGCTGGACGACGCGCCCCGGCGGAGCACCCTGCCCAACGGCGTCAGCGCCGACGACCTCGTCGTCCACCAGCAGGACGTGCAGGCCGTCGTCAACGCGCTCTGGCTCGGCGGCGCCGAGGCGATGATGCTCATGGACCAGCGGGTCATCTCCACCAGTGCCGTGCGGTGCGTCGGCAACACGCTGCTGCTCCAGGGCCAGGTGTACTCGCCGCCGTACCGGATCACGGCCATCGGCGACCCGGTCAAGCTGCAGAACGCCCTCGCGGACGCCGCCGCCCTGCAGATCTACCGCGAGTTCGCCAAGGTCCTCGGCCTGGGCTATAGCGTCACCTCGCTCGGCGAGCAGACGTTCCCGGCCTTCACCGGCAGCCTCGACCTGCGCTACGCCACCCCGCTGCCCACGCCCCGGCCCTCGCCGTCGGTGTCGCCGTCGGGCTCCACCGGGCGGGGGACGCCGACACCCTCGGCGTCCTGACCGCGTGCGACGATGGCCGGGCGCGCGCCGGCCGGCGCCCCGAACGCCGTGGAGGTGACGCACCGATGACGACCCGGATCCTCGTCGTGGACAACTACGACAGCTTCGTCTGGACCATCGCCGGTTACCTCGCCCAGCTCGGCGCCGACTGCGACGTGCTCCGCAACGACGCCGTCACCACCGACCACGCCGACGCCTACGACGGCGTCCTGCTCTCGCCGGGCCCCGGCGTCCCGGCACAGGCGGGGGTGAGCCCGGACATGGTGCGGCACTGCGCCGAGGCGGCCAGACCACTGCTCGGCGTCTGCCTCGGCCACCAGGCCCTCGGCGAGGTCTTCGGCGGCACCGTCGCGCACGCCCCCGAGCTCATGCACGGCAAGACCAGCCAGGTCGAGCACGACGGCGCCGGCGTCCTCGCCGGGCTGCCCTCGCCGTTCACGGCGACGCGGTACCACTCGCTCACCGTGCTCCCGGACACCGTGCCCGACGAGCTCGAGGTCACCGGCCACACCGCGTCCGGCGTCGTGATGGCGCTGCAGCACCGCGAGCTGCCGCTGTTCGGCGTCCAGTTCCACCCCGAGTCGGTGCTCACCGAGGGCGGGCACCGGCTGCTCGCGAACTGGCTCGGGGTATGCGGTGACGCGGACGCCGTCGACCGGTCCGCCGGGCTCGCGCCGCTCGTGCGCCACTGACCACACGAGAGGGGCCGCTACCGCGCTAGGCGGTACCGGCCCCCTCGTGTGGGTCGGAGCGTCGGTCAGTCGCTCAGGGCGACGGGGTGGGCGACGCGGACGGCGACGCGCTGTCGGACGGGCTCGGGGTCGGGGTCGGCGGGCTCGTCGGCTCGGTCGTCACCGTGATCTCCACCGAGCTGCCGACGTCGACCTTGCCCTTGCCGGGTTCCTGCTTCACGACGACGCCGACCTGCTCGCCCGGGTCGGCCGGGCGGGTCTTCACGACGGCCGTCAGACCCAGCTTCTGGATCGCCGCCACCGCCTGGTCCTGCGTCTGACCCTTGAGGTTGCCCAGCTGCACGCGGCCGCTCGCGATCTGCAGGTTGACCTTGGTGCCCTTCGCGACGCTGCTGCCGATGGCCGGCTTCGTGGAGACGACGGTGTCCTTCTTGCTGGTCCCGTCGACGGTCGTGACGGCGCCGATCTGCAGACCCGCCTGCTGCAGCTGGGCGGTCGCGGCGTTCTGGTCCAGCCCCTGCACGTTGGGGACGTTCACCGCGTCCGGCCCGGTCGACACCACGAGCGTGATCTTGTCGGTGACCGGGACCGTCTGCCCCGCCGTCGGGTCCTGGCTGATGACCGCGCCCTCGGCGACCTGGTCGTCGGCCTTCGTCTGCGAGTGGTCGATGTTGGTGAAGCCGGCCGCCGTCAGCTGGCTCACCGCCTTGTCGACGTCGAGGCCCTGCACCGTCGGGATCGACGCGCGCTTGACGTCGTTGCCGCTCCCGCTGATCTTGGAGATCGTGAACGCGACGAGCCCCGCCACGAGGAGCACGCCCAGAGCGAGCAGGGCGTAGGACCAGCCTCGCCCCCGCCCCGGCTCCGGCTCGCGGCGCGGGCCGTAGAAGTCGTCGTCCATCGGGGCGCCGGGCAGCATGCCCCCGCCGACCCCGGCAGCCGCCCCACCGACGGCCGCCGTCCCGTACGGGTCGCCGACGGGCTGCTGCATGGTCCGGGTGCCACCGCCGGGAGCGCCGAGGAACTGGGTCGTCGCCGCACCCGCGGCCGCGCCCGCCGCGTACGCGGAGACCGGACGGCCGGCGAGCGCGGCCTCGATGTCGGCGCGGAACTCGTCGGCGGTCTGGTACCGGGTCTCCCGGTCCTTGGCCAGGGCGTGCAGCACGATCCGGTCGACGTTCTCCGGCACGGCCGGGTTGTGCACGCTCGGCGGCTGCGGCTCCTCGCGGACGTGCTGGTACGCGACCGCCACCGGGGAGTCGGCGACGAACGGCGGTCGGCCGGTCAGCAGCTCGTAGAGCAGGCAGCCGGCGGAGTAGAGGTCGCTGCGGGCGTCCACCGTCTCGCCGCGCGCCTGCTCGGGCGACAGGTACTGGGCGGTGCCGATCACGGCCTGCGTCTGCGTCATCGCCGACGAGGCGTCGGCGATCGCGCGGGCGATGCCGAAGTCCATGACCTT
>DASQJO010000029.1:0-11035 GCA_035630955.1 Kineosporiaceae bacterium | reverse complement strand
CGTTGAGCACGTTGCGACGCGTGAGCCCGGCGACCAACGTGGTCACGGCCACGGCCGAGCCGAGGGCGAGAACGAGGATCAGCCCGGGCCCGAGCGCTGGATGCGTGAACCAGTCGACGGCCTGCAGGTAGAACAGCAACGCGAAGGTGAGCACGGCGGCCGCGCCGCGGACGATCCACCTGCGCCGGCGGTCACCGCCGATGATCGCCCCCCAGGTGAACCCGCTGAGGAGGGCGAAGACGACACCGAATCCGAGGCTGATCACCGGGTCGGCGTACCAGTTGTTGACGCCGATCGCGAGGTACTGCTTGAGCAGAACGGCCACCCAGAAGACGGGGAGGCTGAAGAAGAGGAACGCCGAGAACGTGATCGTGTAGTCGAAGCCGCTGTACTGCCGCAAGGACGACACGATCCCGACCGTCACCCCCAGCAGGATGGCCAGGACGAGGGCCGAGGTGACCAGCTTGAACGTCACGCCGATGGCCTGCTTCAGGAGGTCGTTCACCTCCTGCCCCCGGATGGTCGTGCCCAGGTCGCACTCCTGACCCGGGATGACGCACTTGACCACTCCCCCGGCCCAGATGAGGTACCGCTGGGGCAACGACTTGTCGAGGTTGAGCTGCTCGATCCGCTGCTCGATCTTCTGCTGCTTGTTCGGGGACGTGTCCAGTCGCAGGTCCCCCAGCGGGTCGCCGGAGGCGGACACGAGGGCGAACATCAGGAAGGTCGAGGCGATGAGGATCAAGAACGACACGGTGAGCCGGCGGACCACGAAGACGCCCATGCCTTCTCCTTCCCGTCCCGGGGGAGCCGCGACGACAGCGCCGACGTAGTCGGCCCGGAGCCGCTACGACATATGGTGCGTTCACCGACCCGATCCGCACCAGGAGGTCGTCCTGGCGCCGGCTCGGCACGCGCGAGGGGATCCGCGGTTCGGCGACCTGCGGATGCGCTCGAGCAGGGCCCGTGGCGGGCGACGATGATCCTGTCGCCGCCACGGGCCCGGACGGATGAGCGTCCTCAGCCGTTCGTCACTTGAGCGACCAGTCCCCCGCGTTCCAGATCACGTCGGCCTGCGTCGGGTTGTAGACGACACCCTGGACGTTCTTGGTGGCGGCGTAGACGGCCGGGAAGGTGAAGAGCGGAACGTTGAACAGATCGGTCCACAGGATCGTCTCGATCTGCTTCTCCAGCCCGATCTGCGCGTTCGTGTCGGTCGTCTGGAACAGCTGGGTGATCAGCTTGTCGACCTGGGGATTGCTGTACCCCTGCGGGTTCTGCCCACCGCCGGTGTTGTAGATGCCGGCGTTGCCGGACACGAGCGGGCTGCCCTGCCACGCGAACATCGCGACGTCCCACTGGCCCGCGGGCCACTCCTTCTGGAAGAACGTCGGCGTGCCCGCGTCGACCACGTTGAAGCCCGCCTGCTTGCACGACGCCTGGATGAGGGCGAGGGTGTCGACGCGACGCTTGTTGAGTGCCTGCGGATCCTTGCGCCAGCCGACCTTGACGGTCACCGTCTTGCCGCCGAGGAGCTGCTTGGCCCCGGCGATGTCGACGGCGTCGTACTTCTGACCCCCGGTCTGCGCCAGTTCGTTGTAGCCCGGCTGGAAGGAGTACTGCCACCGCGATTCGAGGATCTTGGCCTCGGCGTTCTGCGGCTTGATCAGGTTGTCGACGATCTGCTGCCGCGGGATGCACTTGGCGAAGGCCTCGCGCAGGTTCTTGTCCTTGAACTCGCCCTTGAAGTTGAAGTCGATGTGCTCCCAGGAGAACTGCTCACCAGTCGTGAAGTTGACCTGGTTGCCCATCCCCTTGAGCTGGTTGACGATGTCCGTCTGCGGCTGCGGGTCCATGATCTGGGCCTCGCCGTTCTGCAGCGCCTGCGCCATCTGGTTGCCCGCGATGTAGCGGAGCACGATCGTGCCGGTCTTCGGCGGCGTGCCCCAGTACTTCGGGTTGGCCTTGAGCGTGAGCGACTGACCCGCACTCCAGTTGTCGATCATGTACGGCCCCGACGAGGGCATGATGTCCTTCTTGAGCTGGCCGGGGTTCAGCGCCCAGCCCTTGTTCCAGAAGTCGATCGCCTTCTTGAGGTCCGGCGACGTCGGGGTCTTGGCGTAGTCGACGAACTTCTTCGTCATGCCGGCCTGCTTCTCCACGATGTGCGCCGGCACGATCTCACCCTGGCCGAACATCGCGTTCCAGTCGGCGAACGGCGTCTTGTACGTGATCGTGACGTCCTTGTCGCCCGCCTTGCACTGCGGAGGGTTCATCTGCTCGTAACCGGCGGTACCGGCGGGCAGGAAGGCCTTGTTGATCCCGCTCTGAGCCATCCAGTCGAGGACCATGTCGTCACACTCGACCGGCACACCGTCGGACCAGACGGCCTTGGGATTGATCGAGTACTTCACTGTCAGCGGGTTGTCCGAGACCTTCTGGTAGGTCCCGAAGTTGGTGTCGGGCTGGATGCTCCCGTCCGGCTTGAAGGCCCAGAAGCCGCCGATGACCGGGTTGACGACGACGGCGTTGGCCGAGGCGTGGCCATCCGCCGTGTCCTGGTTGTAGGACGAGAACTCCTGCTCGTAGGCCCACGTGATCGTCTTGTTCGAGGTCGTGGCGCTGGCCGACCCCGAGGTCGAACTGCTCGCCTCGCTGCCGCCACTGCTCGTGGCACAGGCGGTCATGGCGAGGGCGGAACAGGCCACCAGCGCGAGCGCTTGGGCGCTCCGGCGGTTCGTGCTCAAGCGGATCCTCCCTGAAGTGGGCGAGGGCTGGGCGGGCGGACGGTCTGCCCCGGCGGGCGGGTCTCACCCGCAAGGTTCCCCTCGCTGTAGGTCGGGGACAATAAAGCTTGCGCAGAGGGCCCGGCGCAAGCTAGGGGGGCTGGCGTTACCGAGATGCAACGAACTGGACGTCGGTCCGATATGTCCCATCGCGAACGGCGGACGTCGGCATCGAAGCCGATCTCGGCACAGTGCGTGACACCCGGCAGATCCGCGACCCTCGCGACATCGACGTTCGGAACCCAACCGTCACTCGTCGTAACGAGCCTCGAACGCGCCGATCTCGGGGCACTTCGATGGCGGACGACGAGCGGCCTGATCAGACCCCTCAACCCGGAGGTGACCCACCCACACCGTTGATCACCCGTACGCAGGTCCCCGGCAGCGGTTGCGACTGTGGCCCATCCCTAGACGTTGAACCTGAACTCGACGACGTCACCGTCGTGCATGACGTAATCCTTGCCCTCGATCCGAACCTTGCCGCGGGCCCGCGCCTCGGCCATCGAGCCGGCGGCGACGAGGTCGTCGTAGGCCACGACCTCGGCCTTGATGAACCCCCGCTGGAAGTCGGTGTGGATGACGCCGGCCGCCTGGGGCGCCGTCCAGCCCTGCCGGATCGTCCAGGCGCGGGACTCCTTGGGACCCGCCGTGAGGAAGGTCTGCAGGCCCAGGGTGTGGAAGCCGACCCGGGCCAGCTGGTCCAGGCCCGACTCGGCCTGACCGACGCTGGCCAGGAGTTCGGCGGCCTCGGCCGGGTCGAGCTCCGCGAGCTCCGCCTCGAGCTTGGCATCGAGGAACACGGCGTCCGCGGGCGCGACGAGCGACCGCAGCCGCGCCTGCAGGTCGGCGTCCGCCAGGCCGTCCTCGTCGAGGTTGAAGGCGTAGATGAAGGGCTTCGACGTGAGCAGCGAGAGCTCGCGGAGCTGGGCGAGGTCGACCTTGCCCGCGCCGGCGTAGAGCGTCGTCCCCGCGTTCAGCAGCTCCTGGGCGGCGACGGCGGCCTCGAGCACGGCACGGTCGGTCTTCTTGCCCTTGACCTCCTTGTCGAGCCGCGGGATCGCCTTCTCGAGCGTCTGGAGGTCGGCGAGGATCAGCTCGGTGTGCACGACCTCGATGTCGTCGGCGGCGTCGACGCGGCCCGCCACGTGCACGACGTCGGGGTCGTCGAAGGCCCGCACCACCTGGCAGATCGCGTCCGCCTCGCGGATGTTCGCGAGGAACTTGTTGCCCAGCCCCTCGCCCTCGCTGGCGCCCTTGACGATGCCGGCGATGTCGACGAACGACACGGTCGCGGGGACGATGCGCTCGCTGGAGAAGATGCCGGCGAGCACCTCCAGCCGGCCGTCCGGCAGCGGGACGACGCCCACGTTCGGCTCGATCGTCGCGAAGGGGTAGTTGGCGGCCGGCACCTCGGCCTTGGTCAGCGCGTTGAACAGCGTCGACTTGCCGACGTTGGGGAGCCCGACGATGCCGATGGTGAGAGCCACGGGGTCAGGAGTCTAGTCGAGGCCCGTGCCAGTCTGGCCCGGTGCACCTGGGCAAGCTCCTCGCCTTCGTGCTCCGGCACCGGCCGGACGCGGCGGGCGTCACCCTCGACGCCGGCGGCTGGGTGGACGTCGACGAGCTCGTCGCCGGCCTGCGGCGCACGGGGCACCGGGTGGATGCCGACGACGTCCGGCGCACGGTCGCCGCGGACCCCAAGGGGCGCTACCAGCTGGTGGAGGGACGGATCCGCGCCGCGCAGGGACACTCCGTCGACGTCGACCTCCGACTGGAGCCACGCCGGCCGCCCGACGTGCTGTACCACGGGACGGTCGAGCGGTTCGTGCCGTCGATCCTCGCCGCGGGCCTGCGCCGGGGCTCACGGCAGTCGGTGCACCTCAGCGAGGACGTCCGGACGGCGGAGGCGGTCGGGCGGCGCAGGGGCGAGCCGGTGGTGCTCGTCGTCGACGCGGCCGGCCTGCACGCGGCGGGGCAGCTCTTCCGGCGCGCGTCCAACGGGGTGTGGCTGACCGACGAGATCCCGCCCGCCTTCGTCCGCCGGCTCGAGAGCCGCTCGGTCTAGCGGAGGGCCTTCTTGAGGTACTCCACGTCGAGCGCGATGTCGTCCATCGGGGTCTCCACGATGACGTCGCAACCGGCCTCCCGGCAGATCGCGGCGATGACCTCGGGGTCGATGGTGCCGACGTCGTAGTTGGCGTGCCGGTCCGCGCCCGAGCCGGCGGCGTCCCGCGAGCTGTTGGCGTGCACGAGGTCGACGCGGCCGGTGAGGCCCCGCACCCGCTCGACGATGCCCACGAGCTCCTCCCCGGACGCCCAGGCGTGGCACGTGTCGAGCACGAAGCCGGGACCGAAGTCGCCGACGGCGTCCCAGAGGCGGCCGAGCCGGTCGAACGTGCGCGCCATCGCGTTCTCGCCGCCGGCGGTGTTCTCGATGAGGATCGGCAGGCCGAAGCCGCCGTCGGGCGCGCGCTCGAACGTCTTGCGCCAGTTCTCGACGCCCTCCTCGGGGTCGTCCTTCGCGGTGACGTGGCCCCCGTGGACGATCAGGCCCTTCGCGCCGATCGCCGCCGCGGCCGCCGCGTGCTGGGCGAGGATCTTGCGGCTGGGGATGCGGATCTTGTTGTTCGTGCTGGCGACGTTCACCAGGTAGGGGGCGTGGATGTAGACGCCGAGCTCCGTCGCCCTGATCTCCGCCTCGTGCGGGTGCGGCGGCGGCGCCTTCCACCCCTGGGGGTCCCCGAGGAAGAACTGGACGGCCTCCGCCCCGATCGCCGCGGCGTGGGCCAGCGGGTCGGAGGATTCGACGTGCGCACCGACGAGAGCCACCGGTTCAGGCTAGGACCTGGGTCCGTCACTCGCGTCCGCGCGGGTCGACGTCGACGTCGATCCGTTCGCGGCGCAGGTCGACCTGCACGGCCTCCTCGCCCTGGACGCCGACGGTCCCCAGCCGGACCCGCTCGACGGGGACCCACTCGGTGCGGATCACGAGCCGCTCCTCGTAGAGGACGACCCAGCCCTCGTCGTCGCCGTCGGCCGCGTCCGGGGCCTGCGGCGTCGCCTGCGGCGACGGATCGGACCCGGGCGCCGGGCCGCGGTCCGGCAGGGGTTCGTACACGACCTGCACCTGGTCGCGGCCCAGCGGCACCGAGAACGTGCGGTCCTGGACCACCCGCGTCCTGCGCAGCACGGCCCGGGAGGCCGGGACGGTGCGGGTCGCGACCCGGGGACGCTCCTCGGATCGGGTCAGCTCGGCCTGTCCCGGCGTGGTCGCGGACGCCGGCTCCGACGCGGCGAGGTCCTGCGGGGACGGCTCGCCGGCCGGGTCCGGCGCCGGCGCCGAGTCCTGGGTGGGCGCCAGCCCGTAGTGGGCGCGCAGCTCCTGCTCCTCCGCCCTGCTGAGCACCCGGTCACCCTCGACGTGCGGCGCCCGCCTGACGGCGTCGGCGTCCACCGCGACGCGCACACCGTCGTCGACGAGCTCCACCCCGTCGAGCGGGACGAAGCTCCGGGTCGTCCGGAGCAACCCGCTGCGCTCGACCGTGATCCAGCTCGGCCGGCCGGTCACGTTGTCGAGGTAGGCGCCGCTGACCGTGCCGAGCCGGTCGCCGTCCGCGCCGTAGGCGGTGCGGCCGAGCAGGGCGTACACATCGCGGATCTCCATGGCGCCGGCCTCCGGGGTGGCGAGGGTGTGCCCCGATCACTTCCCCTGTGGCACGGCGGCATGCCCGGAACCGGACGCGGGGTCTGTCGGTGTCGTCTGCCACGGTGTCCGCCGTGAGCACCCCGACCCTCGTCGCCCTCCTGGTGGGGCTCCTCCTGGGCGCCGCCGCCGGGGGGCTGCTCGCCACGCTCGCCGCCCGCGTCCGGGCCGGGACCGCGGTGGCCGAGCGCGACCTGCTCCGCGAGCGCGTCACCGACCTGGAGTCCGCGGCCTCGCAGGACCGCGAGCTCGCCGCCACGCTCTCCCCGCTCGCGGGCGCGCTGCAGCGGGTGGAGGAGCAGGTGCGGGTGCTGGAACGGGACCGGCTGCAGCAGTACGCCCGGCTCGGCGAGCAGATCGAGGCCGTCCGGATCTCCGGCGAGGCGCTGCGCACGCAGACCGCGGCCCTCGCCGGGGCGCTCCGCTCCCCCACGGCACGCGGGACGTGGGGCGAGGTGCAGCTCCGGCGCGTGGTGGAGCACGCCGGGATGCTCGCGCGGGTCGACTTCACGACGCAGGCCGCCGGATCGACGCCGGACGGCGTGGGCGTCCGGCCCGACCTCGTCGTCCACCTCCCGGGCGGCAAGCACGTCGTCGTCGACGCCAAGGCGCCGCTCGCGGCCTTCCTGGAGGCCAGCGAGCCCGGCGGCGGGGACGCCGAGGAGCGGCAGCACCGGGCGGCGGAGCGGCACGCGCGGGCGCTGCGGGCCCACGTCGACGGGCTCGCCGCCAAGGAGTACTGGACGGCCTTCGACCCCTCGCCCGAGCTCGTCGTCTGCTTCGTGCCCGGCGAGGCGTTCCTGGCGGCGGCCTGCGCCGCCGATCCCGCCCTGCTCGAGCACGCCATGGCGCGGCGCGTGGTGCTCGCGACGCCGACGACGCTGCTGGCCCTGCTCCGCACGGTCGCGCTGACGTGGCAGAGCGAGGCACTGGCGGGCAGCGCGAAGGAGCTCTTCGCCCTGGGCCGCGACCTGTACGCGCGGCTCGGCTCGCTCGGGGCCGGCGTGGGCAAGCTCGGCAGGACGCTGCAGCGGGCGGTCGACGACTACAACGTCGTCGTCGGCACGCTGGAACGCCGGGTGCTCGTCACCGCCCGCCGGATGACGGACCTGGGGGTCGTCGACGGGAGCCTGGAGGCGCCGGACGTCGTGGACGCGGTGCCGCGGCCGATGACGGCGGCCGAGCTGCTGGCCGAGTGGGACGAGGTCAGCTCGGCGACGGAACCCGTGCCGCCCTGGCGGCCTTGATGTCCCGCCGCAGCTCCTTGGGGAGCGAGAAGAGCAGGTCCTCCTCCGCGGTGACGACCTCCTCCGCGGGGCCGAACCCGCGCTCGGCGAGCCAGGCCAGCACGTCCTGCACGAGGATCTCCGGCACCGACGCCCCGGACGTGACCCCGACGGTGCGGACGCCGTCGAGCCACGCCTCGTCGATCTCCGTCGCGTCGTCGACGCGATGAGCAGCGCGGGCGCCGTGCTCGAGCGCGACCTCGACGAGCCGGACGGAGTTCGAGGAGTTGGCGGATCCCACGACGACGACGAGGTCGGACTCGGCCGCGATCTTCTTCACCGCGACCTGCCGATTCTGCGTGGCGTAGCAGATGTCGTCACTGGGCGGGTCCTGCAGGTTCGGGAAGCGCTCGCGCAGGCGGCGCACCGTCTCCATCGTCTCGTCGACGGAGAGCGTCGTCTGGGAGAGCCAGACGACCTTGTCCGGGTCCCGTACCGTGACGTCGTCCACGGCGTCCGGGCTCTCGACGAGGGTGATGTGGGCCGGAGCCTCGCCGGACGTGCCCTCGACCTCCTCGTGGCCGGCGTGGCCTATGAGGAGGATGTCGTGGTCGCCGCTCGCGAACCGCACCGCTTCCTTGTGCACCTTCGTCACGAGGGGGCAGGTGGCGTCGATGGTCTGCAAGTGGCGGCGCTCGGCCGCCTCCCGCACGGCCGGCGCGACGCCGTGCGCGGAGAACACGACGATCGCGCCCTCGGGCACCTCGTCGGTGTCGTCGACGAAGATCGCGCCGCGGCGCTCCAGGGTCGCGACGACGTGCTTGTTGTGGACGATCTGCTTGCGCACGTAGACGGGTGCGCCGTGCAGCTCCAGGGCCTTCTCGACCGCGACGACGGCCCGGTCGACGCCGGCGCAGTAGCCGCGGGGTGCCGCGAGCAGCACGCGGCCGCGGGCGGGGGCGTCGTCGGCGAGGGGCGAGCCGGGCACGGGAGCGATCCGGGGAGACAGGGGCACGTCTCCATCGTAGGTGGCGCCCTGTGGGCGGGCCCGGGCTGCGTAGGGTGACGACCGTGACATCGCCGGGCAGCCCCGCCGTCGTCATCCCGGCGACGGCCGGCGCGACGACGCCGGAGAACCCCTGGCCGGTCCGGCTCCTCACCGCCAAGCTCACCGAGTACATCGCCAAGGCGCCCGGGGTGTGGATCGAGGGTCAGGTCGTCCAGCTGACCCGGCGACCCGGTCAGGGCACCGTCTACCTCACGCTGCGCGACACCGACGTCGACCTGTCGTTCAGCGTCACCGTCGCCGCGAAGATCCTGGACGGCCTGGCCGCCCCGCTCGCGGACGGCGCGCACGTCGTCGTCCACGCCCGTCCGCAGCTGTTCCCGCGGCGCGGCAGCCTCACGCTCAACGCCGACGACCTGCGCCCGGTCGGGATCGGCGAGCTGCTGGCCCGGCTCGAGCACCTGCGCCGGGTGCTGGCGGCCGAGGGCCTCTTCGCCCTCGAGCGCAAGCGCCGGCTGCCGTTCCTGCCGAGGGTCGTCGGGCTCGTCTCGGGCCGCGCCAGCGCCGCGGAGCGCGACGTCGTCGAGAACGCCCGGCGCCGCTGGCCCGGCGTCCGCTTCGACATACGCTCCGTCGCCGTGCAGGGGCCGAACAGCGTCCCGGAGGTCATCGCGGCGGTCGAGGCGCTGGATGCCGAGCCCGAGGTCGACGTCATCGTCGTCGCGCGCGGCGGCGGGTCGCTGGAGGACCTGCTGCCGTTCAGCAACGAGGCGCTGATCCGGACGGTCGCAGCGGCGCGCACGCCCGTCGTCAGCGCGATCGGCCACGAGGTCGACAGCCCGCTGCTCGACCTCGTCGCCGACGTCCGCGCCTCGACGCCGACGGACGCCGCCAAGCGCGTCGTCCCCGACGTCGCGGAGGAGCTGGCCCGGGTGGCGCAGGCGCGCGCCATGCTGCGGCGCTCGGTGATCGGCAAGCTGGAGCGTGAGGAGCGGCTGCTCGCGGACCTGCGGTCACGGCCCAGCATGGCGGACCCGGCGCGCGTGCTGGCCGGTCACGGCGAGCAGGTCGAGGCGCTGCGGGGCCGCGCCCGGTCCGCCGTCACCGCCCGGCTGCACCGCGCGGACGACGACGTCGCGCACCTGCGCGAACGCGTCGCCGCCCTCTCGCCCGCCGCCACGCTGGCCCGCGGGTACGCCGTGGTGCAGGACGCCGCCGGGCACGTCGTCCGCGAGCCCGGACAGGTGACCGCGGGCGAGCGGCTGCGGGTCCGCGTCCACGGTGGGGAGCTGGCGGCGATCGTCGCCGAGGAGGAGCAGGCATGAGCGAGATCGCGGAGCTGGGCTACGAGGAGGCGCGGGACGCGCTGGTCGACGTCGTGCGCCGGCTGGAGGCGGGCGGCGTCACGCTCGAGGAGTCGCTCGCGCTGTGGGAGCGCGGCGAGGCGCTCGCGACGCGGTGCGAGCAGTGGCTGGCCGGGGCGCGGGCTCGGGTCGAGAAGGCGGCCGCCGGGGACGACGCTCACTGAGTGGGTCGACGTGCCCTCACGACGCCGGGACGTGCAGGGCCCGGGCCAGCACCTCGGCCTGCGCGAGGCCGCCGTTCTTGCTGGTGATCAGGATCACCTGGTTGGGCCGCTTCAGCAGCAGGCTGGTGTAGGCACGCGCCGGCTTCGACAGCTGCTCCCAGGTGTTGCCGTCGATCACGACGTCGCCGACCTTCGTGCCGTTCGCGTCGTTCACGCGCAGCCAGTGGTCGGTCGAGCTGGTGGCCTGCTCGACGCCGGCGTAGGCGTTGTCGTCGACGTCCGTGCCGACCCGGTAGCCGATGTGGAACTCCTTGATCCCGTCGGCGGCGTTCCGGACGCCCGCCTCGGTCGGCACCCAGTCGGCGGGCAGCCCCTGGGGGACGAGCGGTGTGAAGCCGAGATCGGAGGTGGCCGCAGCGACCGCGCCGCCGACGTCGGCCGCGGGCTGGACGACGCTGCTCGGGCGCGGCACGAGGAAGTAGACGACGGCGACGACGGCCAGGATGAGGAGCAGCGTTCGGATCATGTCCGCGACCGTCCCGCGCGTCCCGCGTCGGGGCGCCGGCGCGGGCGCGCCGTCCGATCCGCCGGACGAGCCGGCCGGCGAGGGGGCGTCCGGCGCCGGCCGTTCTCCCGGCTGCGGCGGCTGCGGACCGGTCGTCGTGCTCACTGCTCCATGGTGCCGTGTGCGGCTCTCCCGCGCCGACCCGGCCAGGCGGCCGGACGCGCTTCCCCGGGCGCCCGCTCGCTACGATGCGCCGACGCTGCCGAGCGGGCAGCCGGGAG
>DASQJO010000028.1:0-3814 GCA_035630955.1 Kineosporiaceae bacterium | reverse complement strand
CGGAGCGGTTGCAGCAGCTCGGGAGCGGCCTGCGGCAGGGCACGGCGAGGTCGACCACGGCGTGGGAGGGGGCGGCGCGGTCGGCGTTCGATGCTCGGTCGGGACCGTTCCTGGCTGCTGTCGACGAGGGGGCCGGCCTGCTGCGGCAGTACGCCGACGCGCTCGACGGGCTGGCGGACGGCATCGAGCAGGCGCAGGCCGAGTACCGCCAGCGCGTCGGCCTGGTCGCGGGCACGGCCGTGGTCGGCGCTCTGCTCACCGTCGCGACGGCCACGCTCTCGGACGAGGCCGCCGCGGGGCTCGTCGCCGCCGAGGTCGCCACCGCGACGGAACTGGCGGCCACCGCGGCGGAGCAGGCCGTCGCCGTGCTCACCGCGCTCGCGGCGCAGGCGGCGGCGCTCGCGGCGCGGTGGGCGGTGATGACCGCGGCCACCGTGGCCGTGGACTCCGTGAGCGGCATGGTGGTCCACCGCGACGCCGACCCGCTGGCCCACGTCCACTGGGGGGAGGACGCGGAGCTCGGGCTCGTCGGCGCGCTGGCGGTTCCGGTGGGATCCGCGCTCCTGGCCGGGGCCGGGGGTGTCGCCGGCGGCGTTCTGTCACAGGGCGCCGCCGGCGTCGCCTCGCGGCTCGCCCTGGGCGGGGCGTCCGTGGCGATCTCCGACGCCGTGGTGCGCGAGGCCCTCCGGCAGGGGATCGACCCGGGTGAGCTGGTGATGGCGGCGCTGCCGCTGGGCCGGGCGGGGCGCGGCGGCCGGGTGCGACCCGGTGTGGCGCCGGAAGGGACGATTCCCCGGGGCTTCGCGGACGCCGAGGAGTTCGTCGCGTTCGGCCGGCGACTGCGCGGCGGACTGGCGGACGCCGGGTACGGGGACGCGGTGCCGGTGCTGCAGGGGAGCGCGGTGACGGGCGCGAAGTACACGACCGGGCAGCCGTTCGACGTCGGGCGGCGGAGTGACTTCGACCTGGCGGTCGTGGACCCGTCGTTGTTCGCCCGGGCGCGGGAGCTCGGCGTCCCCGTCCGCCGGAACCCGCCGCGGACCGCCCCGCTCTCGGATGCTCAGCTGGCACGGCTCGGTCTGGGGCGGTTGGTGAACGAACTGTCGGCGAGTGCCGGTCGGGAGGTCCATCTGATGGTCTTCCGCGACCTGGAGGAGTCGTTGGCACGATCGGGAGGGCTGAGGATCAGATGATCGACCGGCATGACACCTACGGCTGGCGCAAAGGCGACGTCGACCACATCGCCGAGCAGCTCGAGCGGATCTTGTTCGTCCACCTCGAGCCGCGCAGCAGCCTCTACCGCGGCGAGTACTACAACTGGCGGGGCCCGGGGAACGCGCACATCGTCCTGCAGGAGAACGTCGTCGAGGAGGACGACGGCCTGCGCACCGACGACGAGTTCCCCGAGCACAGCGTGCTGCTCTACGCGTCGTATCTGCCGGAACCGTGGTTCGAACGGATCGCGGCGATGCCCGGCGCGGAGTGGTTGAGGTCGCAGGTGCCGTCCTGAGGTCACGGCGGGGTCCACTGGTGTCACACCTCGCCCCTCGCCGCCACCTATCCCGTTCGACAGGTCTTCAGCCCCCGCGGGAGGAGCGACGATGCCGCAGGCGGTCCACCGCGTGCCCCGGATGCGGCCCGGCGACTCCGTAGGCGGGAGCGCCGTCAGCCGGTTCGACCTCCCCGCCCTCCCGTCGCTGGAGCCCCCGGCCAGGCTGCAGCCGGTCCAGCTGCTCATCCCGGTGCTCGGCAGCCTCTCGATCCTCGTCTACGGGGTGATGGCCCGGACCGCGGTCCTGCTCGTCACGGGAGGGATCATGGCGCTCGCCTCGCTGGCCTCGCCGGTCGTCCTGCACTGGTCGGCCCGACGTGCACAGCGGGCGAAGCTCGCGCGGCGGCGTCAGCGCTTCCGCGAGCAGCTCGCCGCGCTAGACGAGGCGGTCGAGGCGGCCCGTGCCCGGCTCGCCGCGGCTCTCGCCTGGCCTCATCCGTTGCCGGCGCAGTACGCGTCGTGGATCGGGTCGGACCAGCTGTGGGAGCGGCGGCCGGACGACGACGACCTCCTCGCCGTCCGGCTGGGCACGGCCGACGTCCCGACCGGCTTCACCGTGAGCGGGGCCGTGGCCGAGTCCGTGGACGCCGAGCGCGACCCCGAGCCGGAGGCGGAGGCCGAAGCGCTCGCAGCCGACGCAGCCGTCCTGCGAGAGGCGCCGTTCGCGCTCGACCTCGCGGAGGCCGGCGTCGTGTCGATCGCCGGTCCGCGTGCCCCTTCCGTGTCACTGGCGCGCGCGGTGGTTCTCGAGCTCGCGCTGACCTGCGCCCCGGACGACCTCGGTCTCGTCGTCGCGGTGCCGCCGGGTGCGCTGACCGCCTGGGAGTGGGCGAAGTGGCTGCCGCACACGTCGTCGGCCGCGCGAGGACCCGAGCGACGTATCGCGACCAGCACCGCGGACGTCGAGCGGCACCTCACCGAGCTGGTCGCGCCCCGGCTGCGGCTGCTCGAGGACGGGACGTGGGGCGCATCGCAGGAGGCCTTTCCGCGGATCCTCGTCGTGGTCGACCGGTTCGACCCGTTCACGGAGGTCGGTGCGTCCCCCGAGCTGACGCGCGCGTTCGAACGAGGCCCGGAGGTGGGCGTGTCGGTCCTGGCCGTCGTCGACGACGCCGGCGCGGCGCCGAGCCGCACGCGGGCGATCGTGTCCATGGACGCGGACGGGCAGGCGGTCCTGCGGCGAGCGCGGGACGCGTCGGGCGTTCCGTTCGTTCCGGTCGCGATCACCGCTCCGGACGCCGAGGCCGTCGCCCGCTCGCTGGCTCCGAAGCGGCTCGTCGCCGACTCGGTGCGCAGCGCCCGGGCGACGAGCGGCCGTCTGGCGGATCTCCTCCCGCACGGGCTGTTCTCGGGCCTGCAGACGGGTGCTCCCGACGAACCCCTCAGCAGCGGCGGATCGTACGGGTGGCCCGAGGCCGGACCCCGCGACCTGCTCCGCGTGCCGTTCGCCGTGTGCGGTGACGGCGGGATCCTCGAGCTCGATCTGAAGGAGTCCGCGGACGGCGGCCATGGCCCGCACGGGCTCGTCATCGGGGCCGTCGGCTCGGGCAAGAGCGAGCTGCTCCGGACCCTCGTCGCGGCACTGGCGGCGACGCACGGCCCGGACGACGTCGAACTCGCCTTCGCCGACTTCAAGGGCGGCCTGACCTTCAACCTCCTGAACGGCCTCCCGCACTGCTCCGGCATGGTCACGAACCTCGCCGACGACCTGTCCCTGGTGGACCGGATGAAGGCGGCGCTCGTCGGCGAGCTCGAGCGGCGCCAGCACCTGCTGCGCGCGGCGGGTGAGGACGTCCAGCGGATCGGTCAGTATCGGGCGCTGCGGAGACACCGGCCGGAGCTCCCGGCCATGCCGTTCCTCGTCGTCGTCGTGGACGAGTTCGGCGAGCTTCTCGAGGCCCGTCCCGACGTGCTCGACGTCCTGCTGTCGATCGGACGCACCGGCCGGAGCCTCGGCGTCCATCTCGTGCTGGCCGCCCAGCGACTCGAGGTCGGTCGCCTGCGCGGCCTCGACAGCCACCTCGGCTTCCGCATCTGCCTGCGCACCTTCACCCCCGAGGACAGCACGGCGGTGCTCGGCACGAGGGTGGCGGCCGACCTGCCCGCCCTGCCCGGTCACGGGTACCTCCGCACGACGAACGGTCTCGTGCGGTTCCTGACCGCGACGGTGTCGGGGCGACGCGACGAGCTCGACGGCAGGCAGGCGGTCCGCCTCTTCACCGCGTCGGGCGTACCCCGCGGAGTGGCCGGCGGAGGGGGCGA
>DASQJO010000027.1:0-3008 GCA_035630955.1 Kineosporiaceae bacterium | reverse complement strand
CGGGAGCGGGCTCGCGCCACTCGACGACCTCCATCGGGTCATCGACGGCGAGCGGGCCGAGGCCGGTGCGGCCGACGAAGCGCGCGCCGACCCCGGACGCCGACGGCGTCAGCACCGTGACGCGGGTGAGCGGCACCCAGCGGCCGTGCGAGGGCCAGTCGGTCAGTGCCTTCCAGGTGCGCTCCGGTGGTGCGGGCGTGTCGACGACGGCGGTGAAGCGCGCCACTCAGCGTCTCCCGCGCTCGTCGTGGGTCCTCGTGGGCGGCAGGAAAGCGGCGTTCCCCAGCTCGTCGCGCGGGTCGTCGCGCGGGTCGTCGCGCGGGTCGTCCAGCGGCTCGCCGCCCAGGTCGGAGTCCAGGGGGCGGTGCGGATCCAGGTCCGGGTCGTAGGTCAGGGGCCGGCGCCATCGCGGCGTCGCGGGCGGCTCGGCCGCCTCGTGCCGGGGCGGGCGGCCGAGGGCGGCGCGCAGCTCGGCGATCTCCTCGTCGCGCAGCTCGAGCTCCTCGGTGACGCGGTCGAGCACGTCGTCGACCTCGTCCATCCGATAGCCGCGCAGGGCCGGGGAGAAGCGGACGCGCTCGAGGTCGCCGGCTCCCACCCGACCCGCAGGCAGACCCCGCCCGGGCAGCGACGACGACGGCTCGTCGAGCCCGCCGGCGATCCGGCCCGCGGCGACCGCGGCGACGAGCCCGACCACCGCCAAGATCAGCAGGGTGAGCAGCAGCGTCACGCCTCGATGCTCCCACGCCCGACGCCGACCGTTGACCGCGGACGTGCATCGACCGTGCTCCCGATGGGCCACAGGAGTGACGTGGTGCTGCTGTCAGCTTCTTCACAGGTTGGCGTGCCACTCTGACCGCGCCCGGCGGTCCGTCGTGTCCCGTCCCGCCGCCGGCCCTGAAGGTGGCGATGGAGGTGGCGATGAAGGCGACGAGGACCCTGCTCGTGACCCTGACGGCCGGCGGTCTGCTGGTGGGAGCCGCGGCGACGGCCGGGCTGATCACCGCCGGCAGCGCATCCGCGTCCGGAGGGTTGGCGGCGGCGAGCACGCCGTCCCCGTCGAGCCCGGCGGACCGTTCCCCGCGCGCGGGTGGCGACGGCCCGAGGGGAGGGCCCGGCCGGCACGGCGGGTTCGGTGGTCCCGGCGGGCTGGGCGGCCTGCGCGGGCTCGGTGCGGGCGCACCGGTGCTGCACGGCGAGTTCGTTCTCGGCGGGCAGAACGGGGCGACCCGGACGGTCGTCGTCCAGACGGGCACCGTCAGCGCCAAGAAGGGCTCCACGATCACCGTGAAGAGCACCGACGGTTACGCGCTCACCTGGACCCTGAACGACTCCACCAAGGTGCGGACCGGCTGGTCGCAGGGCGCCGTCAAGGACATCGCGCAGGGCGACACCGTCCTCGTCCAGGGCACGAGGTCCGGCGGCACCACGACCGCCGCGCTCGTCGCGGAGCGCCCCAAGGGTGCGCCGGGTGCGCCGAAGGGGAGCGCACCCGGCCCGAGCACGAACTCCGGCTCGAGCTCGAGCGGAGCCTGAGTCAGGGCTCGCCCTCGAGGAGCTCCTCGCTGACCTCGGCCGCGTCCGGCACCGTCGGGACGCGGCCGAGGCCGTTCTCCACCGCGTCGAGCGCGCCGCTCACCGTCGACGTCCAGACCGCGTACGACTCGGCGCCGGGCCGGACGAAGCCCTGCACGAGCAGCTTGTCGACGAGGTCGTGCAGCGCCGCGTAGACGCCCGTGGGGTCGAGGATCACGACCGGCTTGGCGTGCATGCCGAGCGTGCCGGCGACCCAGACCTCGAGCAGCTCCTCGAGGGTGCCGAGGCCGCCGGGCAGCGCGAGGAAGGCGTCGGCGGCGGCGTCCATGCGGCCCTTGCGCTCACGCATGTCGGCGGTGACGACGAGGTCGTCGGCGTCGGTGTCCGCGACCTCGAGCCCCACCAGGGCTTCGGGGATGACGCCGAGCGTGTGCCGGCCGCCGGCCCGGACGCCGCGGGCCACCGCCCCCATCATCGACACCCGGCCGCCGCCGGAGACGAGGTCGTGGCCGCGGTGGGCGATCTCCGCCCCGACCTCGGCGGCGAGCTCGACGTGCGCGGGGTGGATCCGCTCGGACGACGAGCAGAACACGCAGATCCGGGCCACGCCACGGCTCCGTCAGCTCGGCTCGGCGTGGGCCACGGCGGTCGCCCGCGTCGAACGCCGCTCGTGCACGCGCTGGTCGCGGGAGTCGACCAGCAGCTCGACGGCCTCGTCGACGTCGTCGGTGACGTTGAGCAGGTCGACGTCCGGCGGCGAGATCATTCCCCGGGCGAGCACCGGTCCGCGGATCCAGTCGAGCAGGCCCTGCCAGTAGTCACGTCCGAGCAGCACGATCGGGAACGACGTCACCTTGTGGGTCTGGACGAGGACCAGGGCCTCGAAGAGCTCGTCGAGCGTGCCGAACCCGCCGGGCAGGACGACGAAGCCCTGCGCGTACTTGACGAACATCGTCTTGCGGGCGAAGAAGTAGCGGAAGTTCACCGCCAGGTCGACCCACTGGTTGATGCCCTGCTCGAACGGCAGCTCGATGCCGAGCCCGACGGACACGCCGCCCGCCTGCGAGGCGCCCTTGTTCGCCGCCTCCATCGCGCCGGGGCCGCCGCCGGTGATCACGGCGAAGCCGGCCTCGACGAGGGCCGCGCCGAGGCGCTCGGCGAGCAGCCCGAACCCCTCGACGAACTCGGCCTGGATCCGCAGCACCCGCCAGGGATCGGTGTGCACCCAGTCCTTCGGGCCGCGGTTGGACAGCAGCCGCTCGTCGGTGGTGCCCGGCGGGATCTGGTGCCGCCGCAGCACCACCGGGCCGCGGTGGTGCTCGGGCAGCCGGTGGTCGCGCCGCGCATCGTCGTTCGCGCCGGTGGCGTCCTCGATCGGCTGGTCGTTCGGGTCGGTCACGCCGGTCAACGCTACCCGCGGGTCAGATACGCCCGCAGCGCGTCCTCGCACCCGGCGATCCGCGGCAGCAGCA
>DASQJO010000026.1:0-3889 GCA_035630955.1 Kineosporiaceae bacterium | reverse complement strand
GGCGGTGGCGGCGTCCGCACTGAGCTTGAGCCCCACGGGGATCGCGACGGCCGCCAGGACGGCGAAGGCGATCAGGACGACCAGGACGACCCGGCGGGTGCGGCGCCGTGCCACAGCGGACCTCCGACAACTCGAGCGTGGGGAGCTCCCGACGGTACCGACCGGTGGCGTCCGGAGGCGAACCGCGGCCGGGGCCGTAGGGTGCGGCGAGGAGCTCGGTCGTCGGGAGGTGTGCGGGTGCGGGTCCTCGTCGTGGGTGGCACGCGGTTCGTCGGTCGGCACATCGTGCAGGCGCTGCTCGACGCCGATCACGAGGTGACCGTGTTCCATCGCGGCGGCGGCGGGCGCGAGGACCCCTTCCCCAAGGCCGAGCACCGGCACGGCGACCGGGACGGCGACCTGGGCGAGCTCGCCGAGGGCGAGTGGGACGCCACCGTGGACGTCAGCGCCTACGTGCCGCGGCAGGTCCGCACCCTCGGCGACGCCCTCGGCCGGGCGGGCGGACGCGGCGGCCGCTACGTCTACATCTCCTCGATCTCCGCGTACGCCACCCCGGACGTACCGGGGATCACCGAGTCGGCCGCGCTGGAGGTCCTCCTCGACCAGGAGACCGAGGCCGTCACGGCCGACACGTACGGCGGGCTCAAGGCCCTCTGCGAGTACGCCGCCGTCGAGAGCTTCGGCGCCGACACCCTGCTGGTGCGGCCCACCTACGTCGTCGGTCCCTACGACACGACCGGCCGCTTCACCTATTGGGCCCGCCGGCTCGCCGAGGGGGGCGAGGTGCTCGCGGCCGGTCCGCAGGACCAGCCGGTCCAGGTCGTCGACGCTCGCGATCTCGGTGCCTTCGTCGTCCGGCTGCTGGAGGAGGGCGAGCGGGGGCCGTTCCACGTGGCCGGGCCGCCGCCCCCGCACGGGTTCGGGGACCTGCTGGAGGAGATCCGTGCCGCCGTCGCCCCCGAAGGGACGACGATCACCTGGGTGGACGTGGGCTTCGCCCGCGAGAACGGCCTCGACGGGCGGCTGCTGCCGCTGTGGCACGAGGGCGAGCGCGACTACACCGGAGCCGTCGACCCGAGCGCCGCGCTGCGGCGGGGGCTGACGTTGCGGCCCGTGGGCGACTCCGCCCGGGACGCGGTGGCCACCGGCGAGGTCACACCGCTCGTGGACGGCGTCGGCCTCGACCGGGCGCGCGAGGAGGAGCTGCTGCGGGCCTGGCACGGCCGGAGGGCCGAGTCCTGAGCCTGCCCGAGTCGGTGGCCGAACCCGGGTCCGGGGCATTGCCGGAGCGGCTGGGCGAGCACCTCCGCTCGTGGGTGGGTGCCTGGCCGCCGGAGCGCCACCTGCAGGTCGTCGCGAACCCGCGGCGGGCCCTGCCCGGGTGGGACGGATCGGTCGCCCCGGTCGCGGGCGTGGTCACCGCGGAGGGGGACGCGGTGATCGGCGTCCTGCCCGAGATCGCGGACGATGCCGCCGCGGCCGCGGCCGGCGGCGACCTCGACGCCCTGCTCGCGGCCCTGCCCGGCCTGCTGGGACGCCGGGGGATCGCAGGGCGCGGCGTCTTCCGGTGGAGCACGGCCCCGGCGGACCTTCCCGACGCCGGCATCTGGATCCCGCATGACGACCCCCGGGTGCCCGAGTGGCTGCGGCCGTTCGGCGGCGATGTCCTCGTCGTGCTGGACGACGACCGCTACGTCGCCGGCGTCGGGATCAAGAAGCACGACGCGGCCGGCAACGAGATCTCCGTCGGCACCGAGGAGGCCGCCCGCGGCCGGGGACTCGCGCGGCGGCTCGTCGCGCAGGCAGCCCGGCGGATCCTCGCCGACGGCGCGGTGCCGACCTACCTGCACGCGGCGGACAACGTCGCCTCGGCGAAGGCCGCGGACGCCGCGGGCTTCCCCGACCTCGGCTGGAAGGTCGTCGGCTTCTTCCCGCTCCCCGGCTGAGAGGCGGCTGAGGGCCCGCTCCCGGCCCCGTGCGGCGGGCGGCCGCTGTGTAGTGTCGTGATCAGAGCGGCGATCCCGTCCGCGCACAGCACCCGCGAGGAGGTGGCGTCGTGCTGGACCCCGATGCCCTGTACGAGCTCGACGCCGTCCAGCCGCAGCCGGGCGAGCTGGAGCGTCCGGTCCTCGTGCACGCGCTCGGCGGGTTCGTCGACGCCGGCCAGGCCGGCCGCCTCGCCGCCGACCACCTGCTGGGGACCCTGCCGCACCGGGTACTCGTCCGGTTCGACGTCGACCAGCTCTACGACTACCGGGCCCGCAGGCCGATCATGACGTTCACGCGCGACCACTGGGAGTCCTACGAGGCGCCGCGGCTCGAGCTGAGCCTCGTCGAGGACGCCGTCGGCACCGGGTTCCTCATGCTGACGGGGCCCGAGCCGGACATCCAGTGGGAGCGTTTCACGGCGGCCGTCGCGCGCCTGGTGACGCGGTACGACGTCCGGCTGTCCGTGGGCGTGCACGCCATCCCGATGGCGGTGCCGCACACCCGGCCGATCGGCGTGACCGCGCACGGGACGCGGCCCGAGCTGGTGGCCGGGCACGAGCCGTGGGTGTCGCGGGTCCAGGTGCCGGGGCACATGGCGGGGCTGCTCGAGTTCCGGCTCGGCGAGGCGGGGCTGGACGCGGCGGGCTTCGCCGTGCACGTGCCGCATTACCTGGCGCAGGCGGAGTACCCGGACGCGGCGGCGACGCTCGTCGAGGCGGTCGCGGAGCTGGGGAAGCTGCGGCTGCCGTCGGGCGATCTGAGGGCCGCGGGGGAGCAGGTGAGGGCGGCCGTCGACGCCCAGGTCGGCGAGCAGCCGGAGGTCGCCGAGGTCGTGCAGGCGCTCGAGGAGCAGTACGACGCGTTCGTCGCCGCGCGCGGCCGCTCCCTGCTCGCGGAGGAGACACCCATCCCGACGGCCGAGGAGCTCGGCGCCGAGCTCGAGCGCTTCCTCGCGCAGGAGAACGACCGCCGCGGCCGCGGCAGCGAACCGTAGAGCGGGGTCAGGAGCGGTAGGGCTTGAGCTCGCGGCGGGCGAGGGAGACCTCGTGGACCTCGTCCGGGCCGTCGGCGATGCGGAGCATGCGGGCCGCCGTCCAGAGGGTCGTGAGCGGCGTGTCCTGGCTGACGCCGGCCCCGCCGTGCGCCTGGATCGCCTTGTCGATCACCCACTCGGCCATCTGCGGCACCGCGATCTTGATCGCCTGGATCTCTGTGTGCGCGCCCTGGTTGCCGACCGTGTCCATGAGCCAGGCGGTCTTGAGCACGAGCAGCCGCGCCTGCTCGATCCGGACCCGGGACTGCGCGATCCAGTGCTGCACCATGCCGTGGTCGGCGATCGGCCGGCCGAAGGTCACTCGGCTGACCGCCCGCCGGCACAGGAGCTCCAACGCCCGGTCGGCCATGCCGATGAGCCGCATGCAGTGGTGGATCCGGCCGGGCCCGAGCCGGGCCTGGGCGATCGCGAAGCCGTCGCCCTCGGCGGCGATCAGGTGGGACGCCGGCACCCGGACGCGGTCGAACACGACCTCGGCGTGGCCGCCGTGACTGGCATCCGTGAAGCCGAAGACGTTCAGCCCGCGGACGACACTGACGCCGGGGGTGTCCCGCGGCACCAGGATCATCGACTGCTGCCGGTGCCGCGGCGCCGACGGGTCGGACTTGCCCATGACGATGAAGATCCGGCAGTTGGGGTTCATCGCGCCGGAGGACCACCACTTGCGCCCGGTGACGACGTACTCGTCGCCGTCGCGTTCGATGCGCGCCTGGATGTTGGTGGCGTCCGAGCTCGCGACGTCGGGCTCGGTCATGCAGAACGCCGACCGGATCTGCCCCTCGAGCAGCGGCGCGAGCCACCGCTCCTTCTGCTCCGGGGTGCCGAACATCGCCAGCACCTCCATGT
>DASQJO010000025.1:0-7682 GCA_035630955.1 Kineosporiaceae bacterium | reverse complement strand
CGGGCGCAGTGGCAGGTCGCCCTGGACCTGCAGAAGGCCTTGTTGCCGAGCGTGCTGCCCGCGCTCGGCGAGGTGGAGGTCGCCACGCGGTACGTCGCCGGCAGCCCGGAGGTCGACGTCGGCGGTGACTGGTTCGACGTCACCGACCTCGGCGCCGGGCGCTTCGGGATCGGTGTCGGCGACGTCTCCGGCCGCGGGCTGCCCGCCGCTGCGGTGATGGGCCAGGCGCGCGCGGCGATGCGGGCCGCAGCGCACGCCGCGCTCGGACCCGGCGACCTGCTGAACCTCCTCGACACGCACGTCGCGGAGCTGGTGGCGCCCCAGCTGGAGACCGGCGCCCGGCTCCCGCCGCGGTTCGCGACCGCCGTCTACGGCGTCCTGGAACCGTTCGACGAGACGATCCGGCTGGCGTCCGCCGGCCACCCGCCGGTGCTCGTCCGGGATCCGAAGGGCCGGGTCCGCGCCGTCGCCGCGCCGCCCGGTCCGCCGCTGGGTCTGGCCATCGGCCCGTTCGAGGAGATCGTGACGCCGTTCCCGCCCGGCAGCCTGCTGGCCGCGTTCACCGACGGACTCGTGGAGTCCCGCGACGTGGACGTCGAGCTCGGTATGAGCCGCGTCGCCGCCCGACTGGAGCGGGACGGATCGGCGTCCGACCTCGAGGAGCTCGCCGACGCCCTGCTCACGGCCGCCGGCGCCGACACCGCGGCGGACGACGTCGCGCTGCTGCTGGTCCGGCTGTCGCCGTCCGCCGCGCAACTGCGACGCACGCACGTACTGCTCTCCGGCCTCTCGGACGTCGCCCGCGCCCGGCGCGCCGTCGCCGTCATCGCCGAGGCCGCCCAGCCCGACCGTGTCGCCGCGATCGTCCAGGTGACGTCGGAGCTCGCCGCCAACGCGGTCGAGCACGCCGGGCCACCCGTGGAGCTGCGGGCGTTCGCCACCGCCCGGCGCGTCGTCGTGGAGACCACCGACCGCTCGGCCCTGCCGCCGGTGCGCCGCTGGTCCGGGCGCGACGACGAGCGCGGGCGGGGCCTCGCCCTCGTCGCCGCGCTCGCCGACGCCTGGGGGGTCCGCCTGGGCTTCGGCGGCAAGACGACCTGGGCCGAATTCCGGGTCTGACGACGCTGGGCGAAGCGCTGCCGGAGAGATCGACGTACACTTGTACGAAAGGGTCGACCGGGCCGTTCGAACACGGGCAGGTTCGAACACACCGAAAGGCGGCGCCCATGAAGGGCGACAAGGTCGAGATCGTGATCGACGCCGGCGGCGACACGCGAACCTACGAGGTGGCCGCCACCCGGGCCGGACGCCGCGTCGAGATCACCCAGGGCCGCGGGATCGTCGAGGTCAGCGAGATCACCCGGGGCGGCACCACGGTGCGGACAGCGCGGTTCATGTCGGCGCGCGTGCTGGCGCTGGTCGAGCATCCGGCGCCGCGACCGGCTCAGCCGGACGACGAGGAGGTCGCCCAGCTGCACCGGTCTGCCTGACGCTGCCTGCCGCGCGGCAGGATGGAGTCATGGACCAGACCGGGGACCGTCAGATCGGGGACACCGGCGGGCAGCGCATCGGGTCGGCCGAGCGCGACCTCGCCATCGGCCAGCTGCAGCAGCACTACCAGGCGGGCCGGCTGACGCCGGAGGAGTACGAGGACCGCAGCGTCCGTGCGTCGAGGGCCATGACGTGGGCGGAGATCGTGCCGCTGTTCGCCGACCTGCCCGAGCCGAAGCCGGGGCCGGTCCGCGTGAGCCTGGTGGCACCCGAGCGGCAGCCGCAGGGCCTCGTCCCCGTGAGCGACCGCACCCGCGAGACGATCATGGCGCTGACGCCGATGGCAGCGCTGCTCCTGTTCTTCATCACCGGCTACAGGTGGTACTGGTTCCTCGCGATCCCGATCGTCGGCATGCTGCTCTACGGATCCGACGGCGACCGCAAGCGCCGCCGGCGCCGCTGAGCAGAGTGATCAGTCGGTCGGCTCGCTGAATCGCGGCTCGAGGCCGTCGCCCTGCGGTCCGCCGTTCTGGGAGAGGTCGGGTGCGTCGTCCGCCACCTCGAGCGCCGTGGCGTCGGAGGGGTCGATCGGGCCGCGCTCCCCCGGCGTCCCGTCGTCCTCGCCCGTGGCCATCGCGCTCTCCAGCAGCGTCGGCGGCAGGTCCGGGGTCACGGAGCCCTGGCTGATCTCGCCGTCCCTCGGGGCATCGTCGTTCACGTCGGTCATGTCCCTGGACTACCCGGATGTGGATCGATCAACCATGTGGCCGGGTTCGTGCAGCGTCGCGAGCCTCGCGCACGCGGCGTCGGACGCCGGGGCCGCCGCCGTCGGCGTCCGGGCCGGCGAGCGCACGGTGAGCCAGGAGAGCAGGCCGCCGACCGCCAGCAGCACGGCGCACGCGACGATCGCGCGCGAGGCGGCCTGCCCGAAGGCGACGGGGTCGGCGTAAACCTGCGCCGTGATCCCGGCGACGAGCGGGACGGCGGCGACCGCGAGCAGGCCGGCGGCACGGGCGACGGCGTTGTTGACCCCGCTCGCGATGCCCGCGTGCCGGGTCTCGACGGCGCCGAGCACCGTCGCGGTCAGCGGGGCGACCGTCAGCGACAGCCCCAGGCCGAGCCCGATGGTCCCGGGGAGCACGTCCACCAGGTAGGACGCGTCCGGTCCGATCCGCGCGAGCGACAGGACGCCGAGGGCGGCGACGATCGGACCGACGGTCATCGGGATCCGGGGGCCGATCCGCTGCCCGAGTGCCCCGCCCCGCGCCGAGAGGAACAGCATGATGATTGTGACCGGCAGCAGCGCCGCGCCCGACGCGATCGGTGAGAACCCGGCGACCACCTGCAGCTCGACGACGAGCACGAAGAACACGCCGGAGAGCGCCGCGTAGACGGCGAACGTGACGATGTTGGTCGCGGTGAAGAGCCGGGACCGGAACACCCCCAGCGGCAGCATCGGGCTCGCCGACCGGCTCTCGACGACGACGAACCCGACGAGCGCGGCGACGCCGCCGAGCAGTGAGGCCCACACCACCGGCGAGCCGGCGCCGCGGTCGGGCCAGGCGATGAGCCCGTACGTCAGGCCCGCGAGCCCTCCGGCGGCGAGCAGGGCGCCGGGGACGTCGAGCCCCCGCGCCATGTCGGGGTCGCTCGACTCCGGCACGTGCCGGAGCGACACGAGGATCACGACGGCGGCCAGCGGTAGGTTGAGGAAGAACACCCACCGCCACCCGACGGTCTCGACCAGCCACCCGCCGGCGAACGGGCCGAGCGCGCCGGCGATGCCGCCCAGGCCGGTCCAGGCGCCGATGGCTCGCGCCCGGTCCTGCTCCCGGAAGGAGGCCTGGAGGATCGCCAGGCTGCCCGGCGTGAGCAGCGCGCCGCCGACGCCCTGCAGGGCCCGGGCGACCACGAGCAGGAACAGGTTCGGCGCCAGCCCGCAGAGCAGGGAGGCCACCGCGAACCACGCGACGCCGACGACGAGCATGCGGCGCCGGCCGAACCGGTCGCCAAGCGAGCCGCCGAGCAGGATCAGCGCGGCGAGGGTGAGGGTGTAGCCGTTGACGGTCCACTGCAGGCCGTCGATGGCGGCGCCGAGATCCTCCCCGATGGCGGGCAGCGCCACGTTGACGACGGTGCCGTCGAGCATCGTCATGCTCGACCCGAGCACGGTCGCGAGGAGCACCCAGCGCCCCCGCGCCGTCCCGTAGGCGAGGTCGCTCACCGCCATGCCGCTGCCAGCAGACCGAGCGCGCGCTCGTAGGCGGCCGTGCTGCGTGCCACGACCTCGTCCCAGGTCACGCTCGGCGGGACCGCGCGGTTGTGGGCGGCGATCCGCTCCCGCAGGCCGGCGTCGGCCACGAGCCGGGTGACGGCGTCCGCGAGCCCGGCGTCCGAGGTCGCCAGCAGGCCGTCGACGCCGTGCTCGACGAACTCCGCGACGCCGGTCTCGGCGCGGGCCACCACGGGCAGCCCCGCGGCACGCGCCTCGAGCGCCGCGATCCCGAACGACTCCAGCACGGACGGCACGACGTACACGTCGGTGCCCCGGTAGAGCTCGCGCAGGTCGGCGGGAGCGAGCCGCCCCGGCATCGAGACCCACGCGAGATCGTGGCGCTCGCGGTAGCGCTCCATCGCGCCCCGCTGCGGGCCCTCCCCCGCGATCACGGCGCGCAGGCGGGTGGAGGGGGGCGTCCGCTCGCGCAGCAGCCGCAGCACCTCGAGGAGGGCGAGCGGACGCTTGCGCGACGCCAGCCGCATGGCGGCGGCGATCACCACCTCCCCCGGCGTCCGGGGCGCGGGTTCGAGCGCCCACGCCGCGGCGTCGATGCCGTTCGGCAGCACGCCGACGTCGACGTGGCCCCCGAGCACGGACCGGACGGGACGGGCGGCGACCTCCGAGACGGCGGTGAACACGGCCGGCCAGGTGTGCCAGCGCGCGACGAGCTCGGCCACGCGCATCAGCGGGGTGGCCCCGCCCCACAGCGAGTGCACGGTGACGACGACCGGCACCCCGGCGCGGACCAGCGTCGGCAACGCGCCGCGAGCGAACGGTGCCACGACGCCGACGTGGGCGTGCACGACGTCGAACCCGCCGGCGCGGGCGACCTGCAGCACCTCGCGGCCGGGGTGGGGGTGCACGGGGAGCTCGTACGGCAGGTCCACGGTCGTGCGGTGCACCGGGACGCCGTCGACGACCTCGAACGGCGTCCGGTCGTGGCGGGCCCGCGGCGTGGCGGTGACGACCTCGGCGTCCAGGCCGGCGGCACGCTGGCGCCGGGCGAGGCCGTGGACCTGGGTCTCGATGCCCCCGAGGCGCGGGAGGTAGCAGTCCGAGAGGTGGAGGACCCGCACGCCTGCACCCTACGGTGCCGGGAGGGATCTCCGCGTCGTGGAGAATCTCCGGTCGTGGCCTACACCGTCGTCTCGTTCCACGCCCATCCCGACGACGAGGCGCTGCTGACGTCGGGCACGCTCGCGCGGGCCGCGGCGGAGGGGCACCGGGTCGTCCTCGTCTCGGCGACGTCGGGGGAGGTGGGCCTGGCGGCGGCGCAGTTCGGCACGGCGGCGACGCTGGCCGGGCACCGGCGCGAGGAGCTGCAGCGGTCGGCGGACGCGATCGGGGCGGCTCGCGTGGAGTTCCTCGGGTACGGCGACTCCGGGCTCGACGGGCAGGCGGTGCCCGCGGACGGCGTGCAGGCCTTCGCCCGCGCGGACGTCGACGCGGCCGCACAGCGGCTCGCCGCGCTGCTGCGCGAGGAGCACGCCGACGTGCTCACCAGCTACGACGCGTCAGGCGGCTACGGCCACCCGGACCACGTGCAGGTCCACCGCGTCGGGGCGCGCGCCGCCGAGCTCGCCGGCACTCCCGTCGTGCTCGAGGCGACCGTCGACCAGGACCTGCTGCGCCGGGCGGTCCGGATCGCCTCCAGGCTCTACCGCTTCCCGCCCGAGTTCGATCGCGCCGCCTTCGAACAGGCCTATGCTCCTCGGCGCGTGCTGACCCACAAGGTCGACGTCCGGCGCTACGCGGATCGCAAGCGGGCGTCGATGGCGGCGCACGCCAGCCAGGCCACCGCGGACACCGGTGACCGCACGCTCGCCGCCCTGCTCCGCCTGCCGCAGCCGCTCTACCGGCGCGTGCTCGGCCGCGAGTGGTTCATCGAGCGCGGGCGGACGCCGGGGCATCCGCTGCTGGACGACGTCTTCGCCACCCTGCGGGAACGTTCCGCTGGGTGACGCCGCCCCGGCTGTTCGGACCATCTGACGGGGGTTGGTTGCGGTGCGCTTACGAGCGGACACAGGATGCATTCGAAGGGCCTCCACCGCCGGGGAGCGCTCCACCTCTGCGGGGCGATGCCATCGCACCCGCCTGCGAAGGATGGCGACGTGACCACAGCAGACTCCGCAGCGCCCGGCAGGGCCGGCGCGCCCGCCGTGGTACTGCGCCTGCTCGGACCACTCCGGCTCGAGGTGGACGGCGCCGACCGCACCCCGCTCGGACCGGTGCTGCGCGGCCTGCTCGCCACGCTGGGCTGCGCCCGCGGCCAGGCGGTGCCGCGGCAGACCCTCGCCGCCGTCCTCGCCCAGCTCGGGGAGAGCGACGCCGGTCAGCTGGACGGCCACCTCACCCGGCTCGCCGAGGTCCTGGGGCGGGCGTCCGCCGTGCTCGCGCACGGCGCCACCGGCGTCCGGCTCGCGGGGCCCGGCCTGGTCACCGACCTGGACGCCGTGGACGAGGCGGTGGAGGCCGGACGGGCGTCCGCCGCCGGCGGGGACGGCGCGGGTGCCGCGACCGCCCTCCGACGAGCGTTGACGCGCTGGCCCGGCCCCGTCGCCGACGACCTGCCCGGCCTGCCGGCTCTCGCGGATGTCCGGGCCCGGTACGCCGCGCTGCGGCCGGACATCGTCGAGGACCTCGCCGACGTCGAGCTGCGCGACGGCTCGCTGCTGGCGGCGCAGGTGACGGTCCGCGAGCTCGAGGCGCACGTCGCCCAGCACCCCGAGCGCGCCCGCGGCTGGGGGCTCCTCGTGGAGGCGCTCTACCTGGCCGGGCGGCCCGTCGAGGCGCTGCAGGCGGTGCGCCGCGCGACCGACGACGCGGACGGCGGCCCCGGCCACGACCGCGACGACGTCCTGCGGCCGGTCGAGCGCGCCGCGCTGCGGCGTTCCCGGATGCCGCTCGCGCGCAGCGAGGACGGCGGCCGGCGTCCCTCCCTGGTCTGGGTGGACATGGCGGGCCGCGCCCTCTCCCGGGCGCTGCCGGCGACGGGGAGCATCCTCGTGGGGCGCGACGCGGGGGCCGACGTCCCGCTGGCGGACGGCTCGGTGTCGCGCACGCACGCGGCGGTGCTCCGCTGGGAGAACGGCTGGACCCTGCTCGACCTCGGCTCGCGTGACGGCACGACGCTCGACGGTCGTCCCGTCACGGACGGGACCCCGCTGCGGCCGGGCGACGTCGTCCGGTGCGGCGACGTCGTGCTGCTCGTCGCGGACGGCCGCGCGGACGGCGTCCCGCTCCCCCAGCCCGCCGAGGACGGGCGCGAGACCGGGGGCGCGGCGGACCTGCGCGACGCGAGCGCGCTCGAGGAGCCGATCGTCGTCCGGCTCGGTGAGGAGCAGCGACCGGTGGTGTGAGGCTCCTGACCGGTCAGGCCTCCACGCGGGCCTTGAGCTTGGTCAGGCTGTTGCGCAGGGAGGTGCCGACCTCGCTCTCCAGCTGGGAGCCCACCATCATCACGGCGGCGCCCTTGAACTCCATGTGACCGCTCACGGTCGAGGAGTCCCCGTGCTCCTCGACGCCGTACTCGGCGCGCAGGTTGATCCCCATCGGGCCGGTGCCCTCGAGCTCGAGCCGCACCGGCTCCTGCAGGCCGACGATGGTCCAGCGGACGTCCGCCGGCATCCCGAGCACCCGCACACGCTGCACGAACGCGCCTCCGGGGAAGAACTGGGCAGGGGCCTCGCCGGCGAAGCCCTGGTGGATCTCGACCCAGTCGCCCCAGGTGGCGGGATTGGCGAGGACGGCCCACACCTTCTCGGCGCCGGCGTGGATGTCGGTGGTCACGGTGACGTCGGCCATGGCCAGAACGCTATCGGTCCGGCCGGGGTCAGCGGCGACCGGCGTCCTGCTGCTCCGGGTCGGGGTCCGGCTGGTCCGGCGTCAGGTCGGCCTTGACGGCGTCCCGCTC